>CAZYEE010000001.1:0-15180 GCA_964646355.1 uncultured archaeon
ATAGGTGTGAATTTTTTACGTTCAGCCCAATAATCAATTTCGCGGTATTCAAGTGTGGAACCGCATTTGTTACATTTTTCACCTTCTTTACTTGGATATTCAATCCAGTTGCAATTAGGGCACCACGAAACATAATAGATGACTTTACCAGTAAGAGGTTCATGATCTTTAGTACCACGTATGCAATTCATTAATACTGATTTTCCTGAGCCTGACTTACCAAGAATGCCAAAGGAATCACCCTCATTTATTTCAAAATTAATGCGCTTAATTGCAGGTTCTCCACGTACGAATTCAACAGATAAATCTTCGACTTTTAAGAAGAGTTTGCCCATAAAATCACTTAACAGTATTTATAATGTATTAGTTATTTTTAATTACTAAAATAATTTTTCTTAAAAAATATTTTGAATAATTTAAATAACAGAACTAGGAACACTTCCCATAAAATAGATTTTTGGGGGAAAATAACGATATTTTAGTAAAATATAGCGATGTAAATTTAAAATAATAGATATACTAGGATATTTTATTATGAAAATAGACACATTAAGATATCTTATTATGAATCATAAAATTCAATATGTTAATATAAAATAAAGAAAAATGAAATAAGTATTATAGATATTTTTTAAAAAAATTAAAGAGTATATACGATTGGTAAAATATAAACAGGTATTTGTTTTCATTATTAATAATTATTTGATATTTTGTTTTTAAGCAGATTTTCAAAAAGTATTAAAATTTTTATTTAATTTATAAATAAAATATTTACAGATATTAATACACATTGGGTTATAAAATTCAATGTAAATCTATTTATTAAATTTTATATTCATATGTTTATTTAATTTGATGCTAATTTATGGAATGATTTAAAATATACTGTAAATTTGAAATTTGGCGCAAATTTATGATCTTTTATTTTTTTTCGGAGCGCTGTTAGCTTGTGAGGAAAATAATATCCCAATAATACTCGGATTAAAATTAATTTTGAGAGGTTAATAAAGATAGAGAAAGGTGTATAGAGATGTTCTCCATAGTAGATTCAATAATAGAAGAAGAAAGAAAAAAGAAAGCTGCAAGCAATAATACGGTAAGGAGTTCTCAGACAGTAAATGTAGAGTTAGAAGAGATTGTAAGGCAGAGCCATGCAAAAATTATGATAGCTGGAGTAGGTGGTGCGGGAAATAACGCGATTACAAGGCTTATGGAATATGGCATAGATGATGCGATTACTTTAGCAATAAATACAGATGCTCAGGATTTATTATATACAACGGCGCATTATAAACTATTAATAGGTAAAGAACTAACAAGAGGTCTTGGTGCAGGGAATCACCCGCAAACAGGAGAGGCTGCTGCAAGAGAAAGTTGTGAAGAGATCAAAAATTACATAAAAGATGTGGATTTATTATTTATAACAGCGGGTATGGGTGGTGGTACAGGTACTGGAGCTGCACATGTAGTAGCAGAAATAGCAAGGGAGTTAGGAATATTAACAGTATCAACTTGTACATTACCATTTAACGTAGAGGGTAAGAAGAAAAAGCAAAATGCTATGTGGGGCCTATCAAAACTTGCAAATAGTTCAGATACAATAATAGTGATTCCAAATCAAAGACTGATTGAATTAGCACCAGATTTATCTTTAGGCGAGGCATTTAGGGTAGCGGATGAAATACTAATAAGAGGAGTGAAAGGTATTACGGAATTAATCACAAGACCTGGCTTAGTTAATCTTGATTTTGCGGATATAAGAACCATTCTAAGCAGCAATGGTAAGGCGGGTGGCGAAGCGATCATAGGATTAGGAGAGTCTGACTCCAATAATAGGGCAGAAGTAGCAACTAGAAATGCCCTGAATAATCCATTGCTCGATGTGAATTATATGGATGCAAAGGGAGCGCTGGTAAATATTTGTGGAGATTCCACGCTAACTTTGCAAGAAGCGGAAACAGTAATGCGTATATTAACTGAGGAACTTAATCCGGATGTTGAAATAATTTGGGGTGCAATCATAGATCCGGATATAAAAAATAAATTAAGAGTAACTTTAATATTAAGTGGTATTGAATCAAACAATTTCAACACCAATGATGTAAACTTTGACATGCCAAATTATTAATTTCTCTAATTTTATTCTTTTTTCTCAAATACCCTAGTTAGATAGATTTTTTAGCATCATATATAAATAATTTTTAGGAAAAATAAGAAAAATTTGGATATTTTTTCTTTTGAAGATAATTCTAATAAAGGTAAAAAAGTATTATATCAACAGATTTTTGTTTCTAATGTTAGAATTATGGTGCTTTATTAAATAAATTATAGTTCAATAATTTTAACCGATTTTAGATCATATTATTAAACTTTTTATAATTATATTGTTTGGAATAATTATAGAATTTACAAGACTAATCATGTTATTCAATTTAAGAGAGATTTTTTGATATGATTTTTACAAAAAAGATTTAAATATTACTCTTTTTTTATTAGACATATTACTCCACGCTAATATTAGGTATTTATTCCTAATTTTGATGGCGTGATTATTTACGAATTCGGAATAAATTTTTAAATGAAAGCTAGATTATGAAATTAAATAATCAGTAGTGCGATGTTAAATGGAAAGATTAAAGAATTTTTGGCAAAATGCAAAAAGAGTCATAAAATTATCTCGGAAACCCACATTAAAAGAATTTAGAATGATTGCAAGGATATGTGCACTTGGTGTTGTAGTTATAGGATTTATTGGCTATGCAATCCAGATGATGTTTCAATTTCTTATAATACCATTCTTTAATAGCATGCCAAGTCGAAGTTTAATCGAAATAATTGAGATAATAATCAAGTTAATATTCATTTAGAAATTAATTTAAATAAAAGAAAGTGAATGATAAAGTGGCAGAAATACATATTAAGGAAAGGAGAAAGAAGGAGCAAGGCTCATCGATATATGTAGTAAGAACTACAATTGGGCAAGAGAAACTGGTAGCAAAGTCGATCCAACTCCGTGTTGAGAATGAGGGTGTAAAGATTAAAGCGATTCTTGTACCAGATACTCTACGGGGTTATATATTTGTAGAAGCAATGGAAATTGCTACTGTGGCAGATGCAATTAGAGGATTGCGACATGTCAGAGGTTATAATGCTGTGGGTAAGGTGGATATATCTGAAATTGAGCCCTTCTTAATACCTGCTCCGCCTACTCAAGGACTTAATGTGAATGATGTCGTAGAAATTGTTTCAGGGCCCTTTAAAGGTGAGAAAGCAAAAATTACCAGGATCGACTCTGCCAAAGATGAAGTTATTTTAGAACTATTTGAGAGCCCATATCCTATTCCTATTCGAGTTCATGCCGATTATATACGATTAGTCCAATCATCAGAAGAGAAAGAAGGTGCAGAAGAAAGAAGAAAAGAAAAAGGTGTTTCAGAAGAGGAAATAAGTTCAAAAGAAGAAGAGGAAGAAGAAAAAGAAGTTTTTTTCAAATTATAAATTTAAATTTATGAAAAAAATAATAACCTAATTTTCAATTTTATTAACGAATTTAAACAATGCTTTCATATAAAATATTCTCAAATTTAATTTATTTTGAGTAATTTTTTCTCGTATTACTCTTTTTTATACTTAAAAATTTTTCAATATTCCAAAATTTTTTGATTTATTGATTTTTACGTTTAAAATATTGATGATAAAATCTATCTTTTGAAAAAAAGAAATCGATAACTCTAACTACTTGTTAATTATTCTTAAAGGTGAAATTTAATTTATTTTAAACAAAACAGTCTGAAATAAATTCAGTTTATCCTACTGGCTCTACGATCAATCCAGGAGAGTCTACTTCGATAAATACCTGGTATTTTGAGGATAAGACGCGTTTAATCTTTTCTGAAGGTGATTTTGATCTGATAATAATGCTTTTATTCGGGAAATTTGTTGGTTTATCGCCTTTTTTAGTATGAATTTTGCTGATTACATTATTTAACATATCGATTTTTCTTTTTAACTCAAGATTTTCCTTTTCAAGTTCTTTTAATCTATTAAGCTCTTTATAGACCTCATCAGTGATTTTGGCTTTTTGTGTTGATTTTTGATCTTCAGATTTGACCATATCAGAGCCTTGATTGCTATTGCCTATCCAGTAAATTCTAGTACCACCTTTTTCTCTTTTTGTTGCAATAACATTCGATGCTTTCAAAATAGCGATAATATCATAAATCCGTCTTCTAGGAATGTTGAGCTTCTTAGCTAACTCGATATTATTTATTCCTTTATCTCCAACAGTTTGTAAAACCTTTATCGAATCTCTCGCTATATCTATTAATCTCATAGTTTATACCATTTTCAATAAAATTTAAAGATTTTAATTAATCTTAATGTAATTCTACAAACGATAACTTAAAAAATTTATGAAAAATAAAGTTGTTATTATTTTAACAATTTTACCATTATTTTACAATAAATTTTAACAATTATCATTAATTTTGTGTTATTTAATTACACATCTCTTAAAAATATTTTATAATATTTTTACCCACATATTATTAAATTATAATTGAATGAATGAAAAAAACTCAAAAAATAAAACTGATCAGAATGAAAATTTATCGATTTGAGTGCCAGAAATGCGGTCTATGTTGTAGAAACAAGAATCTAATTGTGACATTAACTCATAGAGATTTGCTTTCTATATATTATGGTTTGAAGATGAAAAATGTAAAAGATTTACTAAAAATTGTAGCTTTTTATCAAGTTGATGTAAATAATAAAGAATTAATGGAAAGATTAATCTATCCTGTATTTTATTTAAAAGAAAATTATATGTTATTAGGGTTATTTAAAATAAATCAAACTGATTGTATCTATTTAAAAGATAATAAATGCAGCATATATGAATTAAGACCACAAATTTGTCGGATATTTCCATTCACTTTTGTTGAAAAATCAAATCACTTAAAATTACAAGTCAATTCAATTGCTTCTGAAATTTGTATCGGATTAAATAAAGGAAACATTGTAGATATGAAATCTCTCAGAAATTTATGGAAAAAGATAATAGAGGAAAAAGAAGAATATGAAAAACTGATATCAATATGGAATAATTTGGTATTTAACGGAATACTGGATCCAGATCCAATTACATTTCTGAATTTTATTTTAGGAAATATTAAAATTAATATATAATATATAACCAAATTCTTTAAAGTGTAAGAATAATATATTTCTATAATAAGCATTTATTTGAAACCTCACAAAAAATTTTTATTTTTTATCGAAAGATGTAATTTGTATTTTTTGAAAGGTGATCATAATGTCAGTTGAAGATGAAATAAAAGAATTAGAAGCTCAGTTAGCAAAAAAGAAAGAAGAAATTAAGGAAATTGAAAGTAAATTGGCTGAATTAAGAGCAAAAACGGGTAAATCAAAAACGATTTTAGGCGTTCCGATAGATCAAACTACTCGGGGTACAAAGAAAAAAATAATTCAGCAACGCATTCCAACAAGCGGTACCTCTCAAATAAAATATAGAGAAACACAATATGAATGTCCTATGTGTGGAAGTAGATATAATTATGAAGTAGAGGACAAATCACGTATTTTATATATTGACGGTGCAGGTACTAGATTTTACGGAAAGAAACATCGATGCTTAAATTGCGGAAACGAATGGGTTTAAAAAATATAATAATTTCTGAAATTTTGTTGAATAATAAATTCTTCAGGAGTACCAATCAAAAAAAAGCAGATTTTTCATTTTAATAATCTTGGTTACATGAAATTGAATTAATTAAGAAAAAGATTTAATATTAAAAAATATATTAACAAATTTTAGATGATTTAAAATAGAAAAATAAAAGATAGTTAAATAATTTTTAATGAGATTTAATATCTAACAAATTTGGCCTAAAATATTTTAATTTTTTATTTTTTTAATTTATATAATTTAATTTAAAATTTCAATTTTAAGGCGATATTTTTATATTCTTTTTTATATTCTTTTTTCAAGAGACTTTAATAAAAGATTTTTATTGGAAATTAATTTCGACAGAAATTTGTTAGTCGTTTTATTAGAAATTTTCTGATTTAATCCAATAAATGATTTTATTTTACAACAGACTATTATTAATAGACAATCATTATTTAAGGAAGTGTAAAGAAAAAGTTGATTATTGATTTAATATCTTAGATAAAATACTAACTGCTGTATCAATTGATTCTTTTTTAATATTGAGTGGTGGGAGCATTCTGATTGTAGAAACACCTGAGGTCAATAAAAGTAATCCTTCTTTAATAGATTCTAAAATGAATTTTTTAATTCTGAGCCTTGTCTCTATTGCAATAAAAAGTCCTTTACCTCTGATATTTCGAATGATTTTACTATTACTTAGGCTATTATTAAGGGATGTAAGTAAGTATTTACCCATTTCTTTTGATTTTTCTGGCAATTTTTCCTTAATAATTACATCAATTGTGGCAAGAGCTGCAGCACATGATAAAGGATTGCCTCCAAATGTAGAAAAATGATCTCCTTGTTTTAGTTTACTAAAAATTTCCTCTGTGCTTACTGTAATCCCAATTGGGATACCATTTGCAATTCCCTTTGCAAGACATAATATATCAGGCTCAATTTTATGATGTTCAAATGCAAATAATTTTCCAGTCCTTCCAAATCCAGTTTGAACCTCATCAATTATAAGTAAAATATTATGTTTATCGCATAGTTCTCGTAATTCTTCGTGAAATCCTTGAGGAGGTAGAATAACTCCTCCTTCTCCTTGAATAATTTCAGTAATTATAGCACAAGTCTTATCGGTTATAAGGGACTTTACACTTTCAATATTTCCAAATTCTGCATGTTTAAAGCCTGGAACAACAGGTTCGAATGGTTTTTTATAATTTTCTTTCCATGTGGCCGAGAGTGAGCCATAGGTCCGACCATGAAAACCACCACTCATTGCAATGATTTCGTACCGATGTGGACCTTGATATTTTCTTGCTAATTTAATTGCTGCTTCCACAGATTCTGTTCCTGAATTCGAGAGAAATGATACAGATAGAGATTTCGGTGTCAATTCAGCGATCTTTTCAACTAATTTTGCTCTTTTATCATTATAATAAATAGTAGGACATATCACCAATTGTTCTAACTGTTCTTTAATAGCTTTAATAACCTCTGGATGACAATGACCAATTAAAGCAACACCATTTCCACCAGCACAATCAATATATTTCTTACCTTGAATATCCCAAACAAATTCAGCTTCTGCTTTTACAAGCACTATAGGTCTGCGTGGAAAAATTTTAGGGCTATAAAGATCTTCAATTTTGATTAATTCCAAATAAATTCACCAGGATCCAATTTATTAAAAATTTTAAATCTTAAATTACAAACTGAAATTAGAAACTCAAAACCTTGAACTTGACAATATTTAGATTTAAATTATTTATTTCTTATAAAATTGATAAATTAATTGAATAGAATCAATAGATTAATTGAATAAAATGATAAATTCGTTTAGATTGGATGTAGACCCGGATACATTAAGCCAGTTGTTTCATCAAGTCCAAACATCAAATTCATTGATTGTACAGCAGAACCTGATGCACCTTTTATTAAGTTATCTAGAGCCGATAGGATAACAATTCTGGGCATATACTGGTCAATTTCGAATCCGACATCGCAAAAATTTGACCCGTTCACGATCTTTGGATCTGGTAATCTAAAATTGCCAGTTTGTTGCTTTACAATTCTAATGAATGGTTCTTTATTATATTTTGACCGAAACAATTTCCATAATTCCTTATCTTCGACCTCTCTATTAATAAAGACTTGTATTGTGGTTAAAATTCCTCTTACCATATTTACACCATGAGCTGAGAATGCCACAGAAATCTCTTTTTTTGCTATCTTGCTTAACTCTTGATTTATTTCAGCAGAATGTCTATGTCCCGTCACTTTGTACGGTCTTACCACATTTGCTCTTTCAGGATGATGCGTCGCAAAGCTAAAGGAGGATCTACCTGCACCACTTGACCCGATTTTAGAATCTGCAGTAATATGTTCTGTATCCACAAAATCTGCATTAATAATAGGAGCAAGACCGAGTATAGTAGATGTAGCCATACAGCCACAAGTAGCAACTAATGAAGCTTTTTTGATTTCATCTCTGTATAATTCAGGTAGCCCATAAACTCTTTTTTCAAGCAGTTCTGGACAAGCATGCTCCCCATAATATTTTTTATATTCGGATAAATTTTCCAGCCTAAAATCTGCACTTAAATCAATTATCTTTACACCAGTTTCAATTATATCAGGCACAATATTCATGGACGCACCATTGGGAACCGCAAGGAAGATAACATCACATTCAGTCGCCCTATTCACTTCAAAGGTCTCAAACTTAATCTTACAAATATGTCGTAGATTCGGATGAATGGTATGCACATGTTTGCCAGCATATCTGCGGGAAGTGATATATTGAATCTCAACCTGCGGATGCCCAATTAATAACCTAACTAATTCACCACCAGTATATCCTGATGCACCAATAATTCCTATTTTCATTTTAACACCTTATTTAAGGGCTATATCAATTATTTATAATTTACAATTAATCTTATCAATTTAATTTAATTTGATTATATGATGATTTTCTCACTAATAATTCTTTTTTTCTTAAATGAACACTATGACTAAAAGAAGTTATATATAAAACACTGCTTATTTGAATTATAATAAATGTTTATGCCAAAGAGTTTCTACAAATTCTTTTGTTAATATTAAAACAAAAAATTACATGATATGAAACTGTTTAATCCTCCAGATAAATATAAGAAGTAGATAATTTTTTATAATCTTGCATAAAGAGACTTTTAAGTTTAAATGAGATTTACTTGGTGATTTTTTTGGACTTAAAAAGAAGTTTTTTAAAAAGCATCATTTATAGGATGATATCCATATTAACTGGTTTTTTAATAGGGTATCTATTTACAGGTCAAGCTATTTCAGCGGCTCTAATTTCAATTTCATCAGAGGTCATTCAATTTTTCAATTATTTTGGCTATGAATTGGTCTGGAGCTATTTTGATGAAAAAAGAATTAGAAGAATGATAGATGAAGAATACCGAGCTAAAGAAATTAAATTAAAGTTAAGTCTTGAAAGTATCAACACGATAGCACGAGAATTTTCTCAGCTGGATACTTTTACACCTCGAATATATAAGTCTGTCTTAAATTTCTATAACATGATTTTGGAAAATAAAGAACTTAAAGAATTACATGAAGATTTTTTAAAATATAAGAAGATTTTTGAAATTAAACATAAAGGACGAGGATTTGAGGACCAAAAAAAGATTGAAATTCAAAAAAATTCAAGCTAATTATCGGATACTTGATAATTAAAAAATAGTAATTTTTTATTTTTCATTTAGAACCTTTTTTGTTTGTTTTTTCCGTCGGAATTTCTAATGAAATCTTAAGTTTCTCGGATAATTTTTGAGTAATATTTATACATCTGTCCATTTCCTCTTGAATTTTTATTATTTTCTTGAATTCTTTAGTTACATCTTCAAAATTTTTATTTAAAGTATCTATTTGGTCTGATTGTGATTTATATTCAGTATTTAACAGATTTAGGCTGTTTTTCAAATTTTTGATAACTTCTTCATATGTTTCAATCAACTTAGTTTTATTAGGCTTTTTATTAGTGATAATTTCAATAGAATTTTTCAATTCGGTTATCATATTTTCAATATTGGTTAACGATTCTTGTATCTCATTTATTCTTAATTTGTATTTATCAATAATATTGTCAAATTCATTATGTTTCATTTCTAATGCATGTAAATCGTCTTCATATTCTTTAATTTCTTCATCTAGTTCAGCTTTTCTCAATTTTCTTCTTTCAATCTGTTCTTCCAGATTTTTTAATTCTTCTTCCTTTACTTTAATTAAATTATTTGAGTTTTGGAGCTCTAATCTATTATTTTCAATCGAGAGTTTTAAAGCATCATTCTCAGCTTTTATACTTGCGATTCTGTTTTCCAAAGCTTCAATATCTTCAAGATAATTGGTTTTTTTTCGTTCTAATTTTTCTAATTCTTTCTTTAATTTCGAAATTTCATTACGTAACCCATCTACTTGTGAGATTTTTTCTTTAAATTTATCATTTAACTCGATTAATTTAATTTCCCTGCTTTTTATTTCATTAGTTATTGAATTTACCCTGTTTGAAAGTTCAATTTCTTGTACTTTTAGATTATTTATATTCGCTTTTAATTCATTTAACTCCTCCTCTTTTGAAGATATTTTTTTCAAAATTGATTCATATTCAGATTTTTTGGATTCAAGTTCATTTGAAATATCTTCAATTTTTTTGGAATTAAGGGATCCTTTTGTTGAAAATTCCTCAATTGAGTTATTATTCTTATTATAATTCACTTCGATAACCAACTATTAATTTAAATAAAATCATATGGTTGTATTTGGATTCATATTTTGTAATATTACAAAATGAAGTTCTTACATTCTCCGTTGTTGGTACAAAATGGTTTTTTAAAATAAAAAGCTTCCGATTTATTTATTATCTGTTTCTAATAGGTTATTTATTAATAATTTGATTCCAAAAACTTAAATTAGATAATTTTATTACCTCGTACAAAATTGAGTGTATTTTTATATCTTTAATGATTTTCACAAATGATTTTTGTGAATTTTTATCTAGTAAATGGTTTTAAAAAAGTATCTGCCAAATTGTAAGCAATCTTATATCAAATTCTGGGTAATTTTATATTAAATATCGCATATACTGCTGATTTTTAAATAAAAATCATTCTATTTGACTCTTATTAAAAGAAATTTTGTTAATTAAATAGGATTTTGTTGGATAGGATTAAAAACAATAATAAATAATATATTTAGGTGTTCCAAGAAATTATTGAATCTTGGAATTTCTTTTGTGAAAATTTCTGATAAATGAAAATGGCGAATATTAAGTATGAAAAAGAAAAAAGAAGAGATTTCAATTGCTGAAGCATCTAGAATCGTGATCCAGTCTAAACCAGTTGTATTGAACGCTATGATTAATGGTATCGTTAATTTCTCTGCGTTAGCAGAACTTATCAAGCATGAAGTATTAAGCCTCGCCAAACGCGAGAAAGTTCAAATAGATGCAATCAAAATGGCTTTAATGAGATATGCTGAAGACATTAAAAATAAAAAATTTGAATTCGAGCAAAAGATCGCAACTGTGCTAACCCAAAGTAAACTCCAGCTAAAAAACGACTTGGTCTACATTACGGTCTCAAAAAAGGCAGTGATAGACTCCGATATTTTAAAAATGATAAGCGATATAGATGTTTATTTTCAACTTATAGAAGGGACAAACAGTTTTACAATCCTTGCAGATATTCAACTAAAAGATAAAATTATAAAGATCTTAAAAGAGGGAAACATTCTATTAATGAATGAAAACCAGTCCGCACTTATTTTAATAAGCCCACCTGAAATTATAGAAACTCCTGGTATAATCGCATATGTCACCGATCAATTCGCCATGACAGGAATTAACATAACACAATTAATGTCTTGCTATACAGATACTATATTCGTAGTCCATAGAAATGATGCACTAAAAGCTTTTAAATTATTAGAAGAAAAAATATTGATTCTCCGTAATTTAAATAAAATTAAGAATAAAATTGAAGTTAATAATGATTAATATAATTATAATTCTATTTTAGGATAAATTTTGTAAATATTTAAACAAATTTTTGAACTATTTGAGATTATTATTAGGTATAAAACAATCAGATGAATATATAAAACGATTATATAATATTTTATAAAATTACACCAAATGATTCCAATAAATTGTATTAATAGTCATATATTAGAAAGATTAGGATATAAAAATACAAATTTTTAGAGACTTGGGAGAATTCTTTATATAATAATTAAAGATGAAATATAAAAGATATGAAAAAATATGATAAAAGTATTCAAAGAAACTGCATAATTACCTTTAATTAAACCAAAATATTTAAATAATAAATGTTGAATAATTAACATACTCATATTTTTAAATCTAACATTCTATATTTGTTATTACCCTTTTTATAATAAATTTAAGGGGGTAATACAATTTGGATATGGAAGAACTTTTCAAATTGGAGATTATATTTTATAAGCGGTGGCCCAATATAGGTTCGACACGCTACAGTATTGGATATCCTTTAGAGGTTTCTGACCTCAAATACAATGAGCCAACAGAGTTAATCCATAGATATTGGGATAAGTGTTATAAAGAATTTCATGATAAATTTTCACTCGCTATCGGTCTGTCTGAAAAAATGGACTTCGATGGGAAAAAATTGAAGTATCGGGGAGATAAATGTATGTATGCTGTGATTTCTCAATACAAATTTTTCAATCCAAACCCTACAAGGAACGACCCGAATGTACTTCATAGTATTAATATTTTGTATTCGTATCACCTCGTATTAGCTGCTCCCAGTAGAATTCAAAGTTTTAACCCAATGCCTAAAGAAGTTTTAGATAGCATCAATTATGTAAATTGGTTGGAATTTGATATAATAGAACCTAGAGATTATATTTATAATTCAAAGATATCAACATTAATTCATTATAAGACAGAGTTCTTAAGCCCAGTAGAAATGATCAAGAAAAATTGGAAACATTTTAAGAAAGATACTTTATATCCCAAATTTGGCGAAGATCCAGCTAATTTAAAGGGAAATATTGATTTAACATCATTATTTGTTGAACAAAAAAATCCGAATGGATGTTTAAGAGCATTAAAGTATAAAAATAGAAGATTAATTAATGGATATTATCTTGTATTGAATAAGGATTATTCTATTAAAGATATAGTTGAATTTTATCCCGAAGATAAGATTGATAAATATTTGGAAAAAAAGAATTTAGAAGTAAAGGAAATAGAAAATGAGATTGAAAGTGGAGACGGTATTCAGAAATATTTTAAGATATTAGACAAATTACTCGAATATGATTTATAAATATTTTTAATTAAATGACCATAATTAATAAAATCTCTTAATAATACTTTTTGGAATTTTAAAATTCCAAAAAATATTGATATAATTTGTGAGGACATTTCTATGAGCGTTAAAAGTGAAAAAAATGTTATGAAATTAATAAATAAAATTCCGGATATTAAAATTAGAGAGGCTATTGATAAATTAATAAAATTTATTAAAATTCTAGAAAAAAAATACGTTTTAGACTTAAAATATCAATATAATCGTTTTGATAAAAAAAAGTTTATGTATGAACCTAAAGATGTTAGATATATTTCCCATAGAATTCCCGAATATGAGTTAAATGATCTAAATAAATGGGATTTTAGAGCTTATTATAAAATTTTCCAAGGCCCAAAAGTAGATGCAGATTGGTTGAAGACTGGGCTCGTACAATTAGATGACCTTTTAAAAATATTTCTTCATAATAAGGATTACTTGAATATTTTATTAGAATTTCTTGAGTGCCCAGCGAAATTATTGACAAAAACGTTGAATTTTAATAAAGATAAAATTAGTAGGAGAATATATCCATATGGAGATTTATTAGATTCCTTAATTCGTTATTATCACGTAGCTTGGGGAGAAAATGTATACATACTTGATTATCCTCAAGGATTACGTTTAATTTATGATAATTGGATAAGAGATGAATATTGTCCTAATTACTTATTAAGAAAAAGTTTGGATGAAATTTTGGAAATGAAAAAAGAGTTTTTGGGATTATTGAAAAAGGCAGAAGAATATGAACTACCAGCTGATATTAGAAAATTTATAATCGCGATAAGAAAAATTGACAATTATCTCGAGAAAAAGGGTTCTAGATATTTTAATGAATTTCGAGATATGTTCTGGAAAAAAATAAAGAAAGAAAAAATAAGAAAAAAATTCCCAAAAATTGATAATTTTAACAAATTCCTATATCCTTTCTCATATAGCAATCCTGAAACAGATTTGGCACTTAAATCATGTTATAATTGCATCCATTATAATGATGGAAAATATTATAAAATAGATAGATATTGTGGAATATCCGAAATAATACTTAATTATAGAGATTTTCACGAAGGATTAAACAAATTTAATTTTCCATGCACTTTAATATTTAAAAAAGAGCATTTTGGCAATTATGATGATGCCTTTAATGTAAAAAGTGCGCGAAAACGTGAAAAAATTGAAGACCCCAATTATCTATGCCCATTTTATATTTTAGATGAAAAACACTTTTTAAAATCATTAAAAGAATATTACAAATTTATTAAAGAAAAGGAAAAACTTTTAGAAAAGAAAAAGATCAGTGAGGGTATTAAGGACATATTCCTTGAATGTAAGGATTGTGGTAAAACATCACCATTATTTGCAAAATATTGTTTACATTGTGGTAATCTATTATTATAATGTTATATTATCAATTTTAATTAGAAATATTTAGTAAATCAATATTAAAAACATTGTGATTTATATGCTTAAAGGATTTATAGTATATTTGCCTGGTCCTTCTGGAGAAATTGTTAAATATACTGAGGTTACCTCTGAATTTATTAGAAACATAGAAAGAAATGCTAATAGCCCATATTACTCCGTGGCAACTGAAATAAATCAGGTATTATTGAAAAATTTACCAAGAATTGCAAAATTTCACGCCGGACCAAAATATAGCTGGAGCGATGAGCCGGAAATCCCTACAAGTCCGAATCCTCCAATGGATATTATTAAATTACCCGATGGTTCAGAAGTAAAGATATTGTATTATTGGCCGTTTCAAGTTAAACATATTGAAACGCACAGAGTTTCTTTAAGTAGAAATTATATTTCTCAAAACATGAGGAGTAATTTGCCTAATTTTGAGTATATTACCCGGATATCCAGAGATGGTGAACCTATCAAGGAAATCAAATCATTTGACCAAGCAATGAACTATTTCTATTTCAGATGTACAAAATGTCATCATTATTTTTTGGAACCTGTCAATTATCACCAATTAAGCTGGCCAGCTTCACCTATTAAAGAAGGATACGTTTATATTAAGGGCAGGAGATACTGTGGAAACTGTGGTTATCCCCTAAGATCATTAAGAGAGGCACATGACGCCCTAAATAATCCAGTCGAAAATATTAG
>CAZYEE010000001.1:15190-46487 GCA_964646355.1 uncultured archaeon
TTAGTACGCAAGTTCAATTAATAAAAGATCCTATACCAAAAAGTGAGTCTTTATTGCAGAAAGCATTAACTGATGATTCTCAATTTGATGTAAATATATGGTTAAAAATTATAAAACACGAATCTAGCGGTTCATTAATTCGAAAAGCGTTAGATATTGCAAATCAAGGAAAATATTATGGTGTTTCTAGTTATTTAGATTCTATAATTAAAAAACCAATCATTGAATCGGGTATTACTAGTGATGATATTAAAAAAATGATTGCTGCGTTTAAAAAAATCGAAAAAAGATATGCATCTGAAGATGCTGTAATTACGGATGTTAGGAAATCGCTTTTAAAAATTCTGAGTAGATTATTTGAATATTTTCCCAATGATATAATCGATTTTTTAATATACACTCTGAAATTAAATGATACAGAATACCAAAGTATAATATTGAACGAGACAATCAAAATCATGCCTAGGTTAAAGCTATTATCAACTGACCAAATTATTACAGTTCTAGAACAATATCAGGACTTCCTAAGAAATACAGAAAAGTGTAAGATGTGTGGAGGTCCTGTTGAGCCCAATGCTAAATATTGCATATTATGTGGTGCTAAACAGAAAATAAAGAAGAATTCTGAATTAGAGAAATTAATGAGTGAATATAGAAAATTAACAGAACTCGAAAATAAATATAAAAAAATAAAAAGGGAGCGTATAGATTATTTGTTAAGATATACGACCGATAAATTGATTAACATAACTCCCATACTTTCAGAGGTAAGTTATTATATAGAAACAATAAAAACATTGCAAGAAGACCTTGAAACGATCTCTAAATGTGACGATCCAAGTGATTTAACGGACTTTTTTGGGAATAAAGTAAAAACCCTCTTGAAAGATAAGGCAAAAGACATTGTAAAAGAAGCATTGGATCGCTCAACAGGTGGATTGATTTCAAAAGCGGAAAATATTCTTGAAATTACTCAAGCAGTAAATAAAAGCATTGAACTTATTAAGACGCAAGAAAAGCTAGATGAAATTTTGTATAAAAAACAGTTGATAAAAAAAGCATATTCCTATAAATTAAATAAATTATCTAACTAAACTGATTAAAGAGATGGGATTTTAACTCATTAAAAGGGAAGAATAAAATGAATATTAAAAAAATTTTTGGAAAGAATGAGGTAGAATTATCTGATTTTTATTTCCTTAAGGAGAATAATGATTCTTTTTTCTTGATCGGAAAAAACTTTTTTTCTATCATGCATATATTCAAAATTAATCAATTGGACAAGGACTTCTTTTCCTTAAATAATTGGAATCCTATTAAAAAATTTAAAATACACGGGCACTCTCAGGTTTACCAGAAATCAGAAACATATAAGGAGAAACTTCTTAATTTGAAAAGATATTGCTGGTACTGTGATGAGGAAGATATTTTTTATTTCATAAGTTTAATTTCAATTGACATTGAAAATTCAGAAAATACGGCATCTAACTATATTGACAATTTTTTGAAAAATTTGAATTGTCATTAGAATAAACAAATGTAATATTGACATTTTTTAGGCAGGATATAACTATAATTAGCTATAAGAATTAAAGAATTACGATACATAGCTCATTGATTTATTTTATTAACAAAATTATTCGTATAAAAATTTATTAGTAAAATATCTTCTTAAAAATTTAAGTACAAATAATATTATAAGTAAAAAATTAGTAATTTATTGAAGAGCAGACCAGAAAAATACTTTTGATTGAAAATTTTGTTTAAATTAACTGAAATATTGTCTAAATAAAATAATTATTGCTCAAATTATACTAAAACATTTAAAATAAATTAAAATAAATTAAAATATTTAAGACATTTAAAATCTATAAAAATATTTAAAGTGAATAAAAGAAACAAAAAATTTTATGTGTGATGTAAGATGGTATTACAAAAAATTGTAAAATATGGTGCTAGATGGGATATTAACAATCATCAAGGCATTATTTCGTTATTATATGATTCAGGAGATTGGCAACATTTAACAGTAAAGGATCCGATGGAATTTTTTGTAATTGTTGACCTTCTTAGAAATGAAAAACCAATTCTTTATGATGATCAAAAAATTCATGTTATGACAAGTGCTGAAAAGGTCGGAGAGGAAGAATCATAATTTTTGATAATAGAAAAACTTAAAAAATTCCTTAATTTTTTTCAAATTTTCAATGGTAATTTCGATTTCTCATTCTATTATAATTTTTTTATTAAGAAAAGTTCTATTTTTCAAATCATCATAATGAAAATACAATTAATTTGGGGCTCCAAGTCATGAATATCTAAATAATGGAGTAAAAAATTTTTAATAAAATCTAAATTAATGATACTCCAATAATATTTTTGAATAATTTACAATAAATTTCAGTATAAAGATTTAAAATCAGATAAAATCTTGTTTTTTAAATTGAATTATCTCGAAAATCTAAATAAGAGAAGTATTTATATTATTTATTAAAAATTTTTTAAATAAAATAAAATTCAAAATTTTATATTATCTTAAAAAAATTAATAGACCATATAAAAATGTGTTAATTTTGAGGAATAAAAATGGTCGAAATAGTACCGTATGATTCGAATAATGATTACGAAAAAGTAAAAGAATTAATGGAAGAGTTGACAAAATTTTGGGGCCAAAGTTTTAATGTAGAGCAATTCAATGCCTCATTATCTCGTAGAACTAATGACCCAGTCAATAAAGAGGGTATTTTGCTTGCAAAAGAGGGAAATGAAGTTTTAGGGATGATATGGTGCGAGGTGGTTTTCCAGCCCTCGACAGGCACTTATGGAAGGATCTCAAATTTCGTTGTGAGAAAAGAAGCGCGTGGTAAAGGAATTGGAAAGAAATTGATCGAAAGCGCAATTAAATTCTTTGTTGAAAATAATGTTAGCAGAGTACAAGCTAATGCTAGAAATTTGGATAAAGAAGGAAGGTTGTACTCGAAATATGGATTTAAGCCCCTTTATTTTGTATTAGAAACTAAGTTGGATATGGAATATTTTACGAAATCATATTAATATAAAATAAATTTAGTGTCCGAAGATCAGACATTTAAAAAAAGAATGAGATTAAAAAAGGTTAATCTCCCCAATTCTGACTTTCTTTTGGAGCTCGTAAATTCATTTCTCTAAAAACTTCTCTTTGGACTAAATATCGTAAAATTTCATTAGTCCCAGCTGTTATTTTTGATAATCTACTACCTCTAACCAATCTTTCGACAATATATGCATTACTACCATCTGGGAGCAGGTATTTTTTCTGTGTTTCGTTCCATTCGCCTTTAATATAGCCTAATCCACCACAGATTTGTAAAGCCTCATTTGTTATTTCGTATGCTACATCAGTAGCAAATATTTTAGCAATACCGCTAATTTTGCTGGCGTTTAATCCAGCATCTATTGTTTTTGCCGATTGATAGACTAGATTTCGGGCTGCTTCTAGCTTTATAGTCATGTCAGCGATTTTAAAATTAATTGCTTCAAATCTTCGAATAGGAGTACCGAATTGTATTCTTTTATTTGCATGCTTAGCAGCAATTTCAAGAGCTCTTCTAGCGATACCGCATGCACCAGCGGATGCCAGAGTGCGTTCGCTATCCAATTCATCTAATAAAATTTCAGCACCCATACCTCGTTTTCCGATTAAATTTTCTTTTGGAACCTTCATATTTCTGAATCTTAAATAAGAGTTTTTAAGTCCCCAAACTCCCATTAAATTAAAATCACAAACAACTTCAAAACCTTCAAATCCTGGTTCAATTACAAATGCGCTAATCCGAGAATGGGGACTTTCCTGTTCGTCTGTTATTGCCCATAAAACCAGAAAATCTGCCTGACTTCCATTGGTTATAAAGCGTTTTTCACCATTGATAATGAAATATTCGCCATCATCTGATTCTACTGCACGAGTACGCATAGAGCCAATAATATCAGAGCCGGCTCCAGGTTCTGTCATTGCAATTGCTGCGATATAATCACCACTCAACACCTTGGGTAGATATTTCTGTTTCAACTCTTCAGAACCGTATCGCATTATTGGTATTGATCCAAATATTGAACAATCTAATGCAGCTGTTAGTGCTTGTGTTGCCCAGCTAATTTCCTCGCCGAGAATGCACCCATAAGTAACACCGAGTTCAGTCCCACCAACAGATTTTGGAAACAAGGTCCTTAAATATCCTTTTTCGCCCAATTTTTTGAATAAATGTCTGGGAAAAAGTTTTTCATGTTCAATGATATCTGCTTCAGGAAGTATTTCGGAATGAACGAATTTTCTTACTTCATTACGAAATTTACGCTCATCTTCAGTCTCGAAGATACTAAATGTCCTATATAAGGGCTCTACATCCATAAAATAACCTACCTATTTTAATTCTATTAAATGATCCATGATTCTGATTTATAAGATACCTAAATATTTAAAGTAATAAATTTAAGAATGAATTATTTTTTTCAAATAAATAAAGATAGTTTCAAAATTTGAATTAAAATTGAATTAAAGAATCAAAACTACTTACGACTATAAACAGATAGATGAAATTATATAAGAAGGAGATTAGAATGAGCGAGAAAATTTTGAAGATTTTTTTACAGTTTTGTGGAATAGTTGAGGTAATTATAGGGCTTATATTAATATTTATAGCACCGGTAATAGAAGCATTAGGATTAAGCACGATACCAATATTAAATCAGATGGCAGGAGTCGAAATGATGATCTTAGGGATGCTCTTATGGTATTCAGCGAAAGACGTTAAAAAATATATGATAATTATTTTTGGATCACTAATGTTAAGATATGTAATGCCGATTTTTGAGATTCTTGGTGCATTTACGATTCTATCAATGTTTACCTTTTTAATTGGTGCAAGTATTTATGACCTGAGTACTGCGACGATAACAATTTTATTATTAATGAGAGAAGGTTATTTATTCAAAAAAGACTGAATTTGAACAGAAAACAATAAAAAAATAGTAATTTTATCATATCCATTCTTTTTATTTAAATAGATTAAGCATTATGAACAGTGTTAATAAATAATAATTTAATTAAACAAGTGAGTAATATGAATATAATACTTGCCAGTCAAAGTCCAAGAAGATCTCAGATTTTAAATCAAATAAGAATAGTACATAAAGTTGTTCCAAGTGATATTGAGGAAAATATTGATTTAGAATTAAAGCCTGAGGAACTTGTAAAAAAGATAGCATTATTAAAAGCTAAATCAGTTGCAAAAAAGGAAAAAGGATTGATTATTGGTGCGGATACTATAGTATATAAGGATGAGGTCCTTGGGAAACCCATAGATTTACAAGATGCTAAGAATATGCTAAGAAAATTATCTGGAGTTTCGCATACAGTATACACCGGAATTGCAATGATAATTAACGTTGATAATTATAAAGAAGTCGTTGATTATGAAAAGACAATTATAAAGATGAGAAAAATCTCCGATAGTGAAATTAATAAATATCTTGAGATGGGAGAATATAAAGATGCAGCGGGTTCTTATAAAATTCAAGGGCTGGCAAGCTTATTTATTGAAAGAATTGAGGGTTGCTATTTTAACGTAATGGGCTTTCCTATTTTTAAGTTTTATAAGCTATTAAAGGATCTTAATATAGATATTTGGAATTTAATTGGAGAAAATGATAAGAATGAATATTGATGAATTAAAATCCAAGTTAAAAACCGAAAAATTAGATGCTTTTCTAATTTGTAATCCAAAAAATATTTTATATTTTACTCAATTTTATCCACAGTCTATTTCTAGATTGGTCGTTTTTAAAGATGAGGAGCCTATACTATTTTTACCTGAGCTCGAATTTGAGGAAGCAAAAAATACAGTAGAAAATTGTAAATTAGAAAAGTTCTCAAGAGAAGCAGATCTATTTAACTTAATTAAGGATAATTTTCAGAAATTACGCATTAAAAAGTGTGGAATTGAGGAAAATTTTATCACTAAAAAGGACTATTCCAGAATTTCTAAGAAATTGAAAGGTATTAAATTCCTGGACCATGAAAATATGATAATAAATTTAAGGGCTGTTAAAAATAGCAGAGAAATTAAGTATCTGACCGAGGCTGCAAAAATAGCCGATTTGGGAATGGAAAAAGCGATAGAATCAATAAAAGATGGAATAACAGAGTTAGAAGTAGCAGCTATAGCAGAATATGAGATGCGTAAAAATGGTTCAGAAGCGATACCTTTTGATACAATCATAGCCTCAGGGTTGAGATCTGCATTCCCTCATGCTAAGACTACTACACACAAAATAAAGAATGGAGATATCGTTATTATAGATTTAGGGGCCCAGTTTGATGGTTATGTTTCAGATACATCTAGAACAGTAATACTAGGAAAACCCTCTGAAAAACAAAAAGAGGTGTATAATACGGTTCTTGCAGCACAACTTGAAGCTTTGAAAAAATGTAGAGCTAATATAAAAGCTTCTGAATTGGATAATATAGCTCGTTCAATAATTGAAAATGCTCATTACGGTAAATTTTTTAACCATTCTTTAGGGCATGGAGTAGGCTTAGATGTTCATGAAAAACCAACAATTTCTACTCAGAATGATGAGGTTCTCCAAGAAAATAATGTGATCACTATTGAACCTGGAATTTATATTCCGGAACTGGGTGGTGCTAGGATCGAAGATACGGTTATAGTTAAAGAAAATAGATGCATAGTTTTAAATAAAGTTGAAAAAACTAAGTTTTAATTCAAATATTACCAAATATTATAGGAACTTACAAAATTTAGGTTTATAACAGTATAAATAAAAAATATTACATCAAAATTAGATGGTATTTTCACTATAAATTATAATAGAAATAAGATTTGTTATTACTAATTATTATTTTTATTTATAATAAAATTATATTACATTAGGCATCACTATTCTAAATAAAATTCACCATTTTGCTAGAATTGAAAGTGGCGCCTTTCCAATTTAATTTATAAGGACAATACACCCTAATTTGATTGTTCATAAGCGGATAGATTTTGGAATCTAGGTTTTTTATTATTTTGTATCCTCTTAATCAAATATATTCTATTAAATGATCTTAATTTTTGTCGGCAAATTATGAATAATTTCGGCAAATTATTTTGAAAATAATAGCAATAATTTGGATAAAAATTGAATAGTTTTTACCAATATTTATTAAAATACTATACCATACCATAATAATGATCAGACAAAATTAGAATTCAAAAAGTTTAATTTATTTTACTAAATTTTAATAGTATCTTTTAATTAATGGTGTTTAATAATGCCATTTTATAGCTTTTCTGGTATAATTGGGAATCCAATTAAGCTTATATTATACATATTTTTGATATATGTGGGTGGTACATTCTCAAAGAAAGAAATAGAAAAAGAAATTAAGATAAAGAGTAAGTTTTGTCTGAACACTTTATTTATTCTATTTGTATTAATAATAGTCGAGTATTCAATAAACTGTATTTTATTTTATTTTGGGTTTAATATTTTTACGATTTTAGTGGAAATTATATTATCGATATTGATATTATCAACAATAATTATAATTCTTAAAAAATTGATTTATTTAATAAAATATAACCAATATTCTGAACTAAATAAAGAAATCGATGATTCACTATACAGGTTTAAGCATTCCATCATTGATCTTATTGCAGATAGCCAATCATCTTCAATAGGTAATCTAATAATAACAAAGACGCAGATCATATATGCAAATCTTGCAGCAGCCAAGATTTTAGGATATTCGGTAGACGAAATTAAAAAATACACGATATACGACTTAATAAATTTAGTTATTCACCCGAATTATAGAGAAATTGCAAATACAAGACTTAAAAAATTGTTAGATAAAAGAATATTAAAAAATCCAATATATACATATCAGATTATAACTAAATCAGGTAAAACGAAATGGCTGGATATCCATTCGAAGTTAATTACATATGATAAAAACCCTGCACTTTTAATTTCTTTTTTAGATTCAACTGAAAGATTTGTAGCCCTTAAAAAACTATTAAATTCAAGAGAAAAGTTTAAAGGTAAATTTGAAAATATGTCATGGGGTGTAATAATATTAGAAGCAATTAATGATGGTAATGATTTTATTATAAAGAAAGTGAATCCTTTTGCTGAGGATATATTAAAAATTAATAAAAATAAATTGATAAAGAAAAGATTATCAAAATTTGCTACAAGATATGGACTTAAAGAATTTTTAGATCTAAATAGGAAGGTTTGGAAATCTGATAATTTACAACATGTAGTGTTTTCGATTAATATAAAAAAATATCCAAAAATATGGCTCGAAAATTTTTTATATAAATCAAAAACAGGGGAAATAATTAATTTTTTCAATGATATAACCGAAATAATAAATAAAGGAATAAAATTAGTTATATCTAAAGAATATTTACATGATTTACTCGAAAATGCACCAATTGGAGTAGTGGAAGTGGATGTTATAAATAGGAAAATTAATTACATTAATCAGGAAATGCTAAATTTAACTGGTTATACAATAAATGAATTCAATTCATTGGATATTATTAAAAAACTGATATATCCTGAAGATTATGAAAAAATTTTTAATCCAAAAGATAACAACAGAATCCCAAATATTTCAAATGGATATAAAGAAAGAATTTTAGAATTTAGAATAATAACAAAATCTGGAGAATTAAAATGGGTATATGGCAAGCAAATTAATTTTTTTCGTAGCAACATAAAAACTCGAATAAGAATTTGGTTATATGATATTACTGATTTAAAGAAAATGCAATATAAATTGAGAAAATCAGAGGAGAGATATAAATTAATCACAGAAAATGCAAATGATTTAATAGCCATTTTTGACAATCAAGGCAGACATGAATTCATCAACGAAGAAACATATTATAGAATAATGGGATATAAAAAGGAGGAAATATTAAATCGTTCATCTCTTGAATCCTTACACCCCGATGATCTTGAAATATTTAATAAATCATTAGAAGTTTATAAACAAACAGGAGAATGGTATTCACAATTAAGATACAGAAAAAAGAATGGTGAATATATCTGGCTTGACACAAAAGGTAGAAAGTTTATAGATGTTGATGGAAAATCAAAATTAATAGTTATATCTAGAGATATTACAAAAGAAAAGATGGCACTAGAAAAACTAAAAATCTCCGAACAAAAATTAAGAGAAAATGAAGAAAAATTCAGGGCTATCGCAAATTTTGCAGGTGATGGGATAATTTCATTAGATAATAATGGAAAAATAGTTTTTTGGAATAAAGCTGCAGAGAAGATATTTGGATATACAGCTGAAGAAATCATAGGTAAAGAATTTCATAAGTATTTTATATTTCCAGAGCATTACAAGAAATTTAAAAATGGTTTTAATAAATTCAAATTAACAGGTACAGGACCAATAATTGGTAGGCCCATAGAATTTTATATAAGAAGAAAAGACGGAAAAAAAGTACCTATTGAATTAACAGTTACTGGAATAAAGACCAAAAATGAGTGGGGAGCCATGGCGATTGTCCGAGATATAACAGAAAGAAAGATAGCTGAAAATGCTAAAGAAATATTGATTAGAGAGATTCAGAAAAGAAATAAAGAATTGGAAGAATGGAATAAATTGAAAGACGAGTTTTTCACTGATGTTTCTCATGAGTTTAGAACTCCATTAACAGCAGTAATAGGATACAGCGATATTTTACTGAAAAATAATATGGTAGAGGATCCAGTTGTAAAAGATTATATTCAGACAATTTTAAGGAATGCTCTTAGATTACATGACCTAATTAAAGAGATTGTTTCACATACTAGATTAGAAGCAAAGCAAATTGAATTTAAAGAGGACAAATTTAAGGTAAGTTCAATTATAGAAATGTTAAGAGATGACTTTAAAGTTCAACTTATGAAAAAGAACCTCAAGATAATAGATGAGTATATTTCTGACACCGAGATAATTTTTGATAAAGAACAAATAATAAAGCTATTAAGAAATCTGATTTCTAATGCAATAAAATTTTCAGAAGAAAATAGTGAAATTAGAATAATATCTGAAATAAATGATAAATATTGGATTTGTTCTGTGATAGATCAAGGTATTGGTATTAAGAAAGAAGATTTATCAAAAATGTTTACTAGATTTGGTAAATTGGAATACACTAAAAAAAGAAATTCAGAAGGTTTAGGACTTGGTTTGGCTATTTGTAAAAAAATAGTAGATGCATATAATGGAGAAATATGGGCAGAGTCTGACGGACTGAATAAGGGAGCAACTTTTACATTTAAATTACCATTAAAAAATAATTCAATAATAACCTATAATAAAAATAATTAGAAGAAAAAAAATAAAGAATTTTATCGATAATTTTTAATTTTATTTTAGATTTTATTTCAAACCAGATTTTAGCTCTCATTTAAATCCATTAAAAATTGTAAGACCAGTTTTCCAGTAGTTTCTAATGTATTTTTATTGATTTTATCGATTTTATCCTGCTTTGTATTAGCCATAATCAATTTATTAAATAGCTGCGTGGCACTAAAACCACTAAATACAAAAGGTGCATGATCACTACTTGGATATAAAAACCATTGTCGTTTTAATTCAATTTTTAATTTATCTGCGGAATTTTTCAGTTTATCTAACAATTCCTTATCATATTTTTTCCTAAATCCGTGTCCACTCATACATTTTAATTTTGAGCCGATTCCAAGAGTATCAAGGGAGAGCATCATTACTTTTTCCGTTTTTAATAATTCTAAATTTGATTTTACATAGCTAATAGATCCTAGCAATCCCTCTTCTTCAACTCCAAAAAAAATCATTGTCAATTTGAAATTAAGGTCGATATCTTTTAAAATTCTTGCGAGTTCCATTAGTATTGATACTCCACTTGCATTATCCGAAGCTCCTTGTGATTCGTTTTTTAAATTTACTCTAAGCCACATTATCATACAAACTGAAACGACACTTGCTAAGAATATGGAAGTAGTGAAGAGTAATTCAATTAATTCGGAATATATAATCGATATTAAAAGAATATCAAAAATGATAAAATATATTCCTAGAAAAATAGAGCCCAGTATACAAATAAGGTAAATTATAGCATAGACCAAATAATGATAATTGATGCTTATTGAATCATAGTGGGCTCCAATAATAATATGTAGATCATTTTTATTTTGTGTTTTATTTTGAGGATATTTTTTTACAATAATATTTTTGGCAATAGGTAATTCTAATTCTTCTTCAGGTGGTATTTTTTCGGAGAATTTTTGTTTTAAATAATGAGTAAATCTTCCTGCTAGATTATATACCATTAATGTAGCTTGGATTGCTGCAGAAATTATGGAAATAATACATAATATGATCAGAGGTATGATATCTGAAAAATATGCAGAAAAAGAGGACACGATCATTATAAAGAAGAAAATTACAATTCCTAGCTTGACTATCAATAATTCTCTCAAGTATGTATGAATATATTCATATTTATTTATTTCAATTTCATAGCCATAGTTTTTTAATTCATCATTAATTGTATTAAATACTTCAACATTTCCTTCGCTGCCTGTTCTCCTTGGAATAGCAATTTTTTCTAAAAATGTATATGCTTTATCACCAGAGAAATTCATTTTAGACATAAAGTAAAATTGGGGAATATCTTTTTTATTTTTTTTTATTCGGATTAAAAATTAATAGATATAATATTAGATACTTAGAAAATAAAGGTTATAAAAATGATTAATTGGAATTTCAAAAATTAAATATCCTGTTGAGCTGTGCGATGTGCAATATATTCATTATATTTTATAAGAGATGTAGAAAGTCGTTTTGCAGATGGAAATAGTGGGATTCCTCTTTTTCTACAAATTTCAAGGAAATCCAAAGCTACCTTACCAACATTTTCAGTCATTCTAAAATTAGGGGATAATTCTATGAGAGGTTTTTTCAGCTGTTTTCTAATTCTGCCTAGTGTTCTAGCTGTAGCGCGGATATATCCAGTTCCTACATTTTCCTCCATATTGGTTAACCAATCAATGGGTTGGAAATTTATTATTGCATCAATATTCGGGTCATCTGCTAGAAACTTTATTGTATTTATAAAAACTCTATCCATTAAGCCTACCGCGCCAAGATCTACGGGATTCTTTACGGATGTATTTACAGATGGTAAAAGACTTGAAAGTTTTTCTTGAGTCTCTTCTGTTAGGGTAGGAACTTTTAAACCATTTCTTGTAAAAATATCAGTAAGTTCAACAGAATTTCCACCACCAGGACATGCAATTCCAAGTCTTGCGATAGGTTTTGAATGTTTATTAGGAACAAGTATTGATAATAAATGAATCATATCCCAGAATTCTTCTGAATCTTCTACATAGATTGCTCCAGCCTGTTTTACCATTGATTTCCATATTATTAATGATCCACTGATTGCTCCAGTATGAGAAGCAGCTGCCTTATTTCCTTCTTCTGTTTGTCCACCTTTCCATATGATTACAGGTTTTTTTGCAGCCACTTCTTTTAATTTTCGGAAAAATTCGTTCCCATTAGCGGAGCCTGTTGATTCTAAATACATTGCTATTACTTCAGTATCAGGATCGTTTCCATAATAATCAAGAATTTCTAGACAATTGATATCAATTTGATTTCCGAAAGATAATCCCTTAGAATAATAAAAACCCCTGCCTGAAGCTACTCTTAATAAATTGCTAGCATGACCACCACTTTGCGATGCAAATGCAACATTTCCAAATACATTTGGAGGTGGCGAGCCGGTATCCCAGCCGATTCTTCCTTTTGGACAATATGGTCCTAAGCAATTTGGTCCAATTAATCGAGTAGAACTTCCTTTTACAATAGAAAGTATTTCTTTTTCTAATTTAATTGCATCTTCAGTTAATAATTCTGAAAATCCGCTAGTAAAAACCACTAAAAATTTATCTTTCCTTTTCACACATTGCCTAACTAAATCGGGAACATATTTTGCCTTAATACATGAATATACAAGGTCAACGGGATGATCGATCTCATCAAGTGATGAAATAATCTCTCTTCCATAGATAGTTTCTCCTACGTGATATGGATTTATATAATAAATTTCACCTTGATATTCTAGTAATTTAAGTGCGTGAATGAAAAAGGCGGACCCAAAAT
Organism: uncultured archaeon; assembly: GCA_964646355.1. Classification (GTDB taxonomy): domain Archaea; phylum Asgardarchaeota; class Lokiarchaeia; order Helarchaeales; family HEL-GB-B; genus HEL-GB-B. Next base: position 28,395 of record CAZYEE010000001.1, read on the forward strand.
TGAGACCTTTTTTTGCGCCCACGATTGCCACGCTTTTAGGGAAGAAAAGGTCATCAAATTCACTCATAGAAAATACACCGATATAAAATAATAAAAATTTTATTAAAAATTCACAAATTTTTAATTTAGAAATTATTTATTGATATGACCAATTGTTTTGAATTATATTGATATTAATTTAAACAAAATAACTTTTTAAAGATGATTTATTTTTTAAAATATATTTAAAATTTGACACTCGCACGCCTATTTTTTTCACTTTTTTTGTATTATTTTTGAAAAGTTCATCAAATAATTTTTTAGCATATAAATTGAGTAAATTGAAATCATTTGTAAAATTTGGAAGAGTTTTGCTTTTTGTAACAGAAGAAAAATCGTCATATTTAACTGTAATACTGATAGTTTTGAACATGATATTATTTTCATTTATTTTTTTACCTAAATTCTCAGAGAATATATCGATTTTATCGTATATCAAATTTGTATCAGTAGTGGGACTCTCAAAAGATTTGCTGAATCCAAAAGATTTTCTCTTCTTTTTATTTTTGACTTCAAAATTTTCAATTCCCAATGCAATATCATAAATTTTATCACCTGGTTTTCCGAGTAAAGAGATTAAAAAACCACGATCAACATTTAATATATCTCCAATTTTTCTGATATTATACTTATGCAATATTTTTTCAGTTTTGTCACCAACACCGGGAATTTTCTTTACTGGTAAGGGGTCTAAAAATGAACGTACCGCATCAGGAGGGACTATTGTTATTCCAGATGGTTTTTTGAACCCCGATGCGATTTTTGCTATGGATTTATTGGGAGCTGCACCGACAGAACACGTTAATCTTTCAGCGTTATAAATTTCATTTTTTATCCTAAGAATTAAATTGTATACCTTAGAAAAATCATCTATTTTGTTAGAAACATCGATATATGCTTCATCAATACTGACTTTTTCAAATTTATCTGAAAATTTTCTTAAAATATCCATAATATTATTTGAGACACTCCTATAATAAGAAATTCTTGCAGGTACTACAATTAGACTCTTACATTTTAGGTATGCTTGATGTAGGGACATACCAGATCTTATCCCAAATTCCCTTGCTCTGTAAGATGCTGTAGAAACCACACCTTTAAAGTTTTCGATGTTGGGCCCAATCCCTACTACTAAAGGACGGCTATTATAATCGGGATTTTCACGGATTTCAATATTTGCATAAAATGCGTCCATATCAATATGTAAAATGATACGCTTTCGTTCCATTTCTATATAAAATAGATAATTGAGGCTTAAAAAAGAATGTGCCAGATTTATTTATAGACCAATCAAAACATTAAAAAATTTTTAAATTATGATGTTTATATAAATCTAGACTATTTTCTCATTTAATCTAGTTATAAGTTAGTGTTGAGTTTTTATTCTCATAATAAAGCATAGATCGTCAACTTTTAGGCTTAGAGTTGCATTTCAAATTATTTATAAATAAAAATAACTCAATATTACTAAAAAAATGTAATAGGAGGAATTGATTGGACATGACAAAAATTAAAGTGGCTATAGCAGGTGTTGGAAATTTTGCTTCAGCATTAGTACAAGGAATATATTATTATAAGCAAAATAAAAATGATGGATTGGGACTTATTTATGAAAATATAGGACAATATACAGTTGATGATATAGAGATTGTTGCTGCATTTGATGTTGTGAAGGGAAAGGTAGGAGTAGATTTAGCCGATGCTATTTTTAAACCGCCAAATAATACTATGAAATTAATGGATGTAGAAAAAACTGGTGTGATAGTACAAAAGGCTGAGGTTCATGATGGTGTTTCCGAAAAAATGCGCGAAATTTTAGAAATTGACGATTCATCACCTGTTGATGTCATTGATGTTTTAAAAAAGTCTGGAGCTGAAATTTTGATCATTATGGTCCCAAGTGGTGCTCCAGAAACGGTTAGATATTTTGCGGATTGCGCTCTCAAGGCAGGGTGTGCCCTTATAAATACTACACCGACAGCCATAGCATGTGATCCAGAATATGTCAATAAGTTTCTAGGAGCTGGGCTCCCTGTCGCCGGAGACGATATTATGAATCAAATAGGTAGTACTGTGCTCCATAAGAGCATTCTTCAGGTACTCACTGATAGGGGCGTTAAAGTAAAAGAAAGCTATTGTCTGGACGTAGGTGGAGGCAATGAATCATTAAATGCACTAGAACGAGCACGTAAAATTAAGCGTCAGTATAAAACAGAGGCAGTAAAATCGCAACTACCTTACGATTTTCCACTTGTTGCTGGATCCACAGATTTTGTTGAATTCCTTGGAAATACAAGAGATTCATATTTCTGGATTTGCGGATCGATTTATGCAGGAGCACCTATTAAAATAGACATTAGATTAACTACAGTAGATTCTCCTAATGGGTTTGCAATACTAGTAGATGTAATTCGTGCAGTAAAACTAGCACTTGATCGAAAAATATCTGGACCTTTGGAAAGTGTATCTGCTTATGGATTTAAGAGCCCTCCAAAAAAAGCCACCGTTCAAGAAAGCCGAGTTTGGCTTGAAGATTTTTTGGCTGAAAGAAGAAACAACTAATTTTTTATTTCTTTTTTAAATTGGTTTCTTATGAAAAAAAAATCGATCATAATCTCAGGAACGCCAGGAACTGGTAAATCAAGTATAAGTAAAAAGCTTGGGGAAAGTTTGGGCTTAAAAGTCATTAATATTGGGGATTTAGCAATTAAAGAAAACTTCATTATTTCCAAGGACGATAAAAGAGACACATTGATTATAAAAGAGAAAAAATTAATATCCAGACTGAAGAAAATAATTAAAAATTCCGAGACACCATTAATTTTAGAATGTCATTTTGCAGATATTATTCCATCTGAATTTGTAGAGTTAGTTATTATTCTAAGGACACATCCCTTGATATTGGAGAAACGATTAGAAAAAAAAGGATATAAAAAACGGAAAATAAATGAAAATGTTGCTGCAGAAATTCTTGGAGTATGTACAGCTAATGCATTAAATAAATATGATAGAGATATAATATTTGAAGTGGATACTTCCAATTTAGATATAATCCAGTCTGTTCAAACTATCCTTAAAATCATTAAATCAAGACCCAGAGAATATAAAGTTGGACATATTAATTGGATGAAAGAATTAGCCATGAATAAAGAATTAGAAAAATTTTTTAATAACAAATAAAAAAAGCAATTGATAATTGATGATTGATATTTATTTGGTTTCATATTAGTGTTAAATTGTAAATTCATTTGTTTTTTAATTATATTTACTTTAATTTTGGCTTAATTTTGAAACCTAATCGCTATAAAGCTTTATTTAAAAAATTATTGCCCATTTTTTGATTTATATCGTTTCCATCGTTTTAAAGCTCTTTCCTCTAATATTTTCGAGTACATCTCCCATTTATCTTTACTCTTCTCATCTTTTTTTACTATTTGAAATTTACAAGTTTCGCCGCCAGCAGGTATTGTGGTTAAGAACTCTATATCGTAATCCAAATCAGATCTTAATTCTCTGAGATAATTAATAATACCTTGAACCAAATATCTTTGAATTCTGCAATCAAATGGCTTATAAACATCCTCTAGAGGGCACCATAATATATCAAATATACATTTTTCGTCATTAATTATTTTAGGCTCTTCTATTGAGGTCCAAGCAACTGTATTTATCCATGTTGCAGAGAAACTAATTAATTCAATTGATGGTACATCTTTTGGGATCTCTATATTTCCAAACATTTGGCTTGCAATATCATAACCAACTTTAATTAGAACTTCATTACAAACTTTTTGGCCTTCTGGTCCAAAATTCTTTTCTACATCTTCTAGCATTTGAAGCAATGCTTTTGCCATAAATATTCCAAATTGAAACAAAGTCGTGGGGTCAAAATCAGGCCTATTTAACACTATTTCCCTAAATCGCTCAGTAGCTTTTTTATAAGGCTCGTTAAAATTGATTTTTTCCCAATTAGATTCTGGTCTCTTTCCATTTTTCATTAAACCTTTCATTCTAACACCGGATTATAGATTTGTTTTTTGATCTATTTAAAATTAGTTTATTAAAATTTTAAATCATTTAAAGATTTTGAAATAAAACGGTTGAATATTTTAAGTAAATTTATTTATTGGGCTTAGAGTATATATTTATTCTGAATACCTTCAAATATAAATTATGATCTAATAAAAATGATAAATTTAAAACATGAGTTTGAGTCTATACCAAATAAATAACATAAATAAAAATTTATCTAGTGATAATAGATTAATTTTTTATAAGATCTTTAAATTAATTTAGAGATAAAACAGTATCATTGAAATTATACATTTTTTATTCTATATATTAACAAGATAATGAATTTACAATTTGATATTTTTCATATTTCAATAATGGAAAAAGTTAAATATAGTTGATTGGAATCTAAGAAATCAATTAAATTCAAAAATGAAAATTTATGAAATCATTAAAAGATACAAGAAAAAAGCTTGAGAAAGAAAAAAAGGAACTCATTGAGTTATATAAGAAACTAGAGGAAGATTTTAAAAAGGGTAGGATTGAATTGGAATACTATAATAATAAAAAAAGAGAAATTGAGAGACAATTAGTAGAAATTATGGATAGATTGACACAGATAAATTTTCTTTCAGGATAAGCTTTTTTCCAGTTAACCTTTTAATGTTAATAAAAAATAAATATGAGACCGATTGTAAAATGATGCCAAAAAGTGAATATGAAATAGATTTTATTATGGAAAAAGGAAAGGAAAAAAGAGTAGTAAAGGGGGTATTTAAGACCGTTTTGGCACCACTTACTATTAGAAAGATAGTTGATAAATTACCAATAATTGAAAGGGGAATTGTTTTAGATAAAAACAGATTGGTCATTGGTGTAAATATTAATGCTGCATGGGAAAAAGAAACTAAAACTGTAAAAAAGGGAGATATTGCTTATCAAGCATTAGGTGATGAATTGGTCATATTTTTTGAAAATATGGACGAAACATATAGTCGAGTGAATGTAATTGGTCATCTGTTAAATCTTAAAGATATTGATGAATTCCTGAAAAAGATTTTGATGAGTGTAAAAGTAACCATAAAGTTATCTGAATAATCTAAATGGCTGCCAGAAACAATAAAGTTAGAATAATGAATGTTGATAAAATAATAGATTGCGTGACAATTTTTATTGGTAATATATTTTTTTGAAAAATTCCATTATCCACAACTTCTGCGGTTTCTAATTTAATGCCATGTAAAGTATTATATTGCGGAATCTGTTCTAAGCTAGGAATTAAACTCCCCATAATTCGTGAAACTGTGGAATCAATCTCAATTCCCTCCATCAAATGTAATAACAGATTTCTTAAACATGCTTGTGGATCTGAAATTATATGATAATCTATGCTAATAGAATGTCGATTATCTACCCTCCAGCATCTTAAATCAATATCTTCAATATTTCCTGAACGAAGATATTCCGAAGTATCGATAACAAAACCAACAGTTTGAGGTGAAAACATCTGATATTTTCGTTGTGTATCGATGTCAGTAGAAGAAAAGAAGTGGGCACCCATATGAGGATGTGAATGATACCATCCAACTATCTTTTCCCCAATATTTGAGGAATCTAATTCTTCAGCAATTTTTGCGAGCTCAATATCGTCAATAACAACATGAACAGAATTACCAGTTTGTCTACCAGTTCTAGTGTCTGTAATAACAGTAGTATCATGATTAATAAAATATCCAATCAAAAAACCCGCAATTTCAATACTTGGATGAGAAGCTGCGTGTCTTATTATTTTTGCAACTGCAAGTGGATGTATTAGAACCTTTAGTGATTCTGAAGAGGGAGGGTCTTTTTCCATAAATTAACAATAGAGAAAAGATTTCTTAATTAAATTTTTGTTTAGTATTGCATAATATTTTATTAGAATAAAGCTTGATAATCGTAATTTATTTATTCCTTTTTTCTATAATTTTTATCCAATCGTGCTTCTTTAGATCGGTAATCATTTTTTGTAGTTCTGTATCTTTTTTAATAGTATTATAAAAACTGATTATACTGTCAATTAGATTTTTCTCTTTATTTGTTTCAGATATTTCTTTTAAAATTTGATATAATTTATCATTTAGGTTCAAGTGTGGTAAGGTTCGTTTTAATTCATCAATTAAATATAGCTCATAAACAACGCAATTCAGAATAATATTATCAAAATAATATTTAATTTCTTCAATTTTGGAATTAGTTTTAAGTCGGTATAGATATAATAAATAATTACTAAGTTTAGTCAAGATATATTTTTGTTTTAAATCTGGAACTTTAATAGGAATCTTCTTTACAAACATCTGGATAAATCTAAATCCAGTACCTAATTGTACACTGATAAATTGATAATAATATTCAATTAATCTTGAATTTAAGATCGCGAGCAATGAAAGATCATTAGTAGGAAGTGCATATGCGGTATTATTTATTAAAATTCCTGAATCATCATATGCAAATTTACAAGTTTTTGAAATATCGGGAAAAATAATTTTAGGGAGTTTTAGTTTATCGTAGTATTTACAAGGTCTTAACTCATACCATTTTTTATAAGTTCCAATTATGTCGGTTCTTTTAGATAACCTCTCTTTAAATTTTAATAAATACTTTTTCACATTAGGGTAATCATCAAGGTTGATATTTTCTGTAAAAATCAAATAATCGCCTTGGAACTCGTATTTCCATTTCTTTATGTCTTTTCCTCTGATATACCTAACAAATATATTTAATTCATGTGAATTTTTGCCGATAATTTCATGAATCTTTTTCTCGTTCACAATAAATACATCATTTAACCCCGTTTTTATACCAGATAAAGGAATACCCATATATTTCTCTAATGAAATGCAATTTTTTTCAATACAATTTTTTATTTTTAAATTATCACTATCAATAAAATTCCATGAGTCTCCAGTAAGGAGCATTTGCGGCATATAGAATTCATTATTGATAAATATCATATTTGTTTTATTTTTTGAAGATTTGGCTAATATTATGATGCATGAATCCACTGAGACATTCTTAAAGATCTTTTTATTGATTAAATCATGATATTCAATTATTTTACAATTTTTTAATATATAATTCCTGATTCTTTTTCCATAGAATGTTCTTGTGAATTTATTAGATATTATATATCCCAAATTACCATTATTTTTTAATAATTCGATCCCTTTCTCTATAAAATATACATAAAGATCGGAAGTACCTGTATAGGAAAAATACAGATTTTTCAGAATTGATTTATATTTAATTTTTTCTTGTCTTATATATGGAGGATTTCCAAGTATAACATCAAATCCACCAGATGATAGAATTTCATGAAAATTAATTTTCCAATAAAATGGGCGGATAATAATTTCATCATCGGTAGAATATCTCGATTTTTGATTTATATAGGAGTCGCAAATAGATTTTATATTAATTATTTGATAAAATTTATTGTCCATTATATTATAAGCTTTATTAATTAAATTCAAAATTTGTGAATATATATTTCCAGAATTATTTGAGTTATTGTTTACAAGTATTTGTTTCAATTTAGAAATTTGGTTTAGAATTGGTTTAATTTTTGAGTAAATCATTTGAATATCTGTAGAATTATTAATTAAATTGGTATCACTTAAAATTGAGTTACCTTGCTGAAAATTAAGATTGATAAGATAGAGGATATTTGGGCTAAGTATTTGATTTGTTGATAATAAATTCAAGTAAATTCTTAGCTTACACATTTCAATAGCTTTGGAATCTATATCTACACCAAAAATATTGTTTATAATTATATGTTTTTTTATATCTTGAAGCTCATTTTCTATGAAATTAAATTTAATTAATTTTTGATAAATTTCTTCTAAGAATAGGATCGTTTCAATTATAAAATTACCTGTACCACATGCAGGATCTAAAATTTTTATGTTTAAAATTGATTCATATAAAATATTTAAAAATTTTTTATTATTTGGCTTGAAAAGATCATTTATATCAGAGAATTTAATATTTTTTGATCTGTTTATTTTATTTAACAAATAATGAATTATTGTTTTCTTGCATATTAAATATGAAACCTGTTTTGGCGTATAAAAAGCACCGATCTGCTTTTTCGACTTTTGAAAAAGAACACCAAAAATTCTGGGAGTTAATACATTAGTAGATGCCTCTTTCTCATCAAGTTCATAATTGAATTTCGATAAAAAATTAAAAATAGAATGAATTTCATTTAAATTTTTAGAAATATCACTATCTATATAAAATAACCTGTTATCAATTTCAATAGAATCTAAATACTTATTTTCAAGATTACTAACAATCAGTGATCTTATGTTAAGTATTTGTATATGTTCAAGGATGCGTTGAAATTGTGTATATTGTATATTTATTGAGAGCTCAGAATTATAATCACTTGATAAAGTTTTTAAAAGAATTTTATAGAAATTGAGATTGTTTTTAGCGCATTTCTTAAACAGATTTATTAAAAATAATTTATCGCCAAATATTCCAAATTCTTGTAAAAACCAGAGAAAAATTATTTTAGTTAATAATAATTCGACTATTTTAGCCTTATCATGAGTATTATATATACCATTTATATGCTTTAGGAAATGTTGTTTTACAAGTTTAAATTCCTTAAAAAACAATTCATAAAAATTATTATTTTTCAAGCATTATTCCACTCTCTGCCAGTATTTTCAATCTAGCTTGAGAGCTCTTAAGGCTATTTTAAGACTTTTAATGCCCTCTTCTAAAGGTATAGGGTTTGTTTTACTATTTAAAAAGGCATTAATCTCTCTTTTAAGAGGCTCAATAAAACTGTAAGGTTGAACGATTTCTTCTATTTTATAATCGATATTGGATTTTTCACCCCTAATAAATTTCATTTCTTGGGTAATAAAATCAATTTCAATAGAACCAATCTCACCATAGACCGTTAACTTGCGATATTTTGTTGGAGTTAGCCAGTTGGTTTCAATTAAGCCATGGACATTATTTTCATAACTTAACAATAAAAGGGCAGCATCTTCATATTTTGAATTACTAGCATAGCTTAACATGCTTTTGATTTCAATCGGGTCTCCGAAAATACTACGTTGTATATAGATAGAATGGATGCCCAAGTCTAGAAGTACTCCTAGATTCCAGCTCCTATGCGGGTGGCGTCCAATTCTCCTAGAACTTACCATAATAGGTTTACCAATTCTTTTTAGATTCTTTTTCAATAAATCAATGACCGGATTAAAAAGCTCGATGAACCCGCACATTAATCTGACATTTCTGTATTGAAGCAAATTTTCAACAGAATTAATATCAGTCCCTAAAGGTTTTTCCAAAAGCACATTCACACCATTTGAAGCAAAATCTTCTGCAACACGAGGGATATGTTCAGGGGGAATCACAATACTGACAGCATCAATATTTTCATTTTTAATAAGTTCATTATGATCGGTGTAATAGTTAATATCATAATGTTCCGCCAATTGTTTTGCTTTTTCCTCATCAACATCACATATTGCGACCAGATTTGAAAGTGTTTCAAATACTCTTGCATGTGCTGAACCAAACCATCCTGCACCTACAACAGCAGTATTTTGCAATTTCATTGAATATTATCTCCAAAAATTATTGAATTATTTCTGCAATAAATTTAAATTAATTCTTTTCTGTTTATTAGTGAATACCTTTCAAATATTTAATGGTAATTTGAACTTTAAAACTCATTAAAAATATAATACTTTTTTGGATCATGGGAAAATAAAGAAAAAAATTCCTATATCATTTATTAATTTGACACGTCCAATTCAAATTATTATAAAGAAGGTATAACACAGATGAACAGTGAAATTAGAACCCCAAAAAAGATAGTATTTATGGGTTTGGATAATAGTGGCAAAACTTCAATAGTACTTAGTCTAAAAAAGGATGTGAATTTGTTATCATATTATTCATTAACACCAACTCATGGTGTAGATATTGTAAACATCGAAACACAAGGAAAACAATATAGCGTCTGGGATTGTGGTGGACAAGAGACCTATAGACAAGAATATTTAAAGAATCAGAACTATCTTTCAAATGTAGATAAAATTATTTATGTAATTGACGTCCAAGATATTGAAAGATATGATACTGCATTAAAATATCTTTCAAATTTAATTGATTTATTAAAGTCAAGAAATATTTCTGTAAAATTATCAATATTCTTGCATAAATTTGATCCTAATTTAGAAGAAGATCCCAATTTCTCGGATGATAAAATAAAAACAAATTTAATTGATAAAATAAAAACAATAATACCATCTGATTTTGAATATGATATTTTTAAAACCACAATTTATACGGTATTCCATAAGATTATGATATAGATCAGGTCTGATATTGTAAGACTATTCTCGAAATTAAATTATAAAGTATTATTGATTGATAGGGGTTTTATTTATTATTAATATCATGATCGATTTTGTTTGTATTGCAAATTGTGGAATGCATATAAAATTTGCTTGATGTTTAACACACCATTAAAAATGATATAATTAACCTAAATATTGAGTGCCTTGATTTTTTAAAAAACCTTTTAATTCTTTGATTAGAATATTAAAGGTATATATCCATAAATAAAATTGCTAGATATAAAGTGGTGAACTTTTTGACTGAATTCAGAAGGCAAAGCCTAATAACCACACAGGAATGGACTAAAAGTGATTTAGAGAAAGTATTATCAAAAGCTTTTGAATTGAAAAAGAAATTCAAAAAAGGAAGTTATAAAGATTCGGAATTATTACCTGGTTATTCATTTATTATGATATTTTTTAGCCCATCTACAAGGACAAGAAATTCATTTGAAATAGCAATGACGCAATTAGGTGGTCATGCCATCTATATAGACGCCGACAAAAGCTGGATAGGAAGAAAAAGTGAAAGCATAAAAGATACAGCTAAGGTATTGTCCAGATATGCGGATGGAATTGGGATCAGAATTTTTCCAAACATAACCAAATGGAAATATGGTGCCAGCAATGAAATTGTAAGAGAATTCGAGAAATATAGTGATGTTCCAATTATAAATATGGAAGATGATTTATATCACCCATGTCAAGCATTAGCTGATATTATGACATTAAAGGAGAAATTTAATAATTTAAAAAATAAGAAATTTGTATTATCATGGGCGTATCATCCACGACCTTTACCAGTTAGCGTTCCAAATTCAACTCTATTAATAATGACTAGATTTGGACTCGATGTCACATTAGCATGCCCGCGGAATTTTGAACTTGATGAAAAAATTTTAGATCAAGCACAAAAAAATTCTGAGGAGAGTGGGGGCTCTTTCGAGATAATAAATTCGATCCAAGATGCATATAAAGATGCTGACGTGATTTATGTGAAATCATGGGGCTCTTTAAAGCAATATGGAAATCCAAAAGAGGAGAAAAAACTCAGATTACCTTATAGAGAGACTTGGAGATGTAATGACGAACTAATGAAATTAACAAAAAAAGATTCAGTATTTATGCATTGTATGCCTATAAGAAGAAATATTGTTGCTACAGATTCGGTATGCGATGGACCGCATTCAATAATATATGATCAAGCAGAAAATAGACTTCATTTACAAAAAGGATTATTGGTTTCAATCCTTAAATCCTAAGAAGTTGGAAATGAATTTTTCAACAATCTTGATTCCATTTAAGAAATCATTTTTATAAATATACTCATTTTTAGTATGCTCTAATCTCGGATCTCCAGGCCCAATGCTTACAGTTGGAATCTTGAATTTATTTCCGATCACATTCATAAATGAAGTTCCTGTTTTTCTTGTTAATTTGCATTTAGTTTCTAGTATAGATTCAATTGAATTACATAAAGTTTGAATAAATTTGAGTTTAGGGTTGACCGAATAGGGTAATACTTTGCTTAAAATCTCTATTTTAACAAGAAAATCTGAGTTTTTCTCGATAAAATTTAATTTTTCTTTATCAATATCTTTGAATAATAAATCTACATCAATGCCCGAAGGATATCTTAAATCAATATAGAATTCAGCTTTAGAAGGAATTATATTCTTGCCCTCAGCACTCTGGAATTCTGTAATTGTTGGAATTACACTAAAATATGGTGTCCGACCTTTATATTTGGTTTCACATAAATTTTTAATTTGTTGAAAAAACCTAAAGCCAGCCTCAATACTGTTATTAAATAGCCATGCGTTGGCAGGGTGTCCTGGGCCCTTTTTTGATTCTACTAAAATTTTAATAAGAGATCTGCCCTTGTATGCAACAACTATATTATTGGTATTATTAGGTTCTGAGAAAATTGCATAATCTATGCCTGAGATAGAATTTAAAAAGGTTTCAATACCAATTGTACTAATCTCTTCTTGAACAATACCAGCAAAAATTATTTTTCCATTCAAATTTTTATCCACAAATTTAGATGCCCCAAATAATAATGAAAATAGTGGACCTTTGGCGTCTACAGCTCCCCGCCCATAAATTTTTTCATTATCCTCATGAACTTCTAATTTATCGTTAATCGTATCCATATGAGAGGATAAAAGTATAACCGGCTCACCTGAGCCGATTTCACCCGATACATTCCCAATATTATCTTTTTTTACATTATTAAAACCTAATTTTATCAATAAATCTTTTAAAAAATTACCTATTTCACTCTCTTCTCCTGAAGGGGAAAAAATCTCAAGTGCTTTTTTTAAAGTTTCAAGATAAAAAGAGTCGTTATAATTGATATTCAAAATTCTCATCTCATAAGATTATTAAACAAATTTCCATGAAATTGCAGTACCGGATTTACCATTTAAAACGGTAGATATCGGTTTTTCGATCATTCCAGAACCTATATAAACAGTATTAATTCCTAATTCGAGTGCTTCTTTTGCTGCATAAATCTTTTTCCTCATACCACCACTTACTTTATCGAGTATAGTATTAATTTCCTCTTTTCCAATCTCTTTCACAATTTCATTATTAATATAAACGCCCTTAACATCCGTAAATAATAACAGGGAATCCGCTTTAAGTGCTGCTGCGATATGCCCAGCCGTTCTGTCTCCATCCAGATTTAGGGGTTCAAATTCATGTCCAATCCCAATTGGAGCTATGATGGGAAGATATCCTTTTTCCAATAAGAGATTAATTAGTGTTGGATCTACACTTTCAATTCTCCCACTATAATCTCCACGAAATACCATCTTTTTACCAGTTTTTTCATCAATAATTTTTAATTTATCTTTTCGTTTCGCTTTAATAATGCTACCATCAATGCCCGAAAGTCCTACTGCCTTGATATTCAATTTTTCAAACATAGAAACAAGAAGTTTATTTAATTTACCGACCATAACCATTTGAGCTACATCAACTGTCTCCTTGTCAGTAATTCTACTCTCCATTCCTGATACTGATTTAACAATTCGAGGTTCCTTGCCCAATGCTATAAGCATTTCATTTATCTGAGGGCCCCCACCATGGACTAAAACTACATTTTTATTAGAATTATTTATGATATCCACTATATCTTCAATTACATAATTGAATTCTTCACCTTGTGATAGCAATTTGCCACCCAATTTAATTACTACAACACTCATTTTGACATCATTCATTAAAAATTATAGAAATATTCATTAAAAATCAAATTTTAATATTTAATATCGTTTTTAATTTCCTATCTTGGAGAATATTTTATTATTTCTTATATTGAGAAATAAGATAATCTACAATACGACCTGCAATATCAGTTCCGGTAGTCCATGATGCAGCTTTAAATCCGGATGTATGATTAATCTCTTGAACTAAATATCCATTTTCACTTTCCATGAGGTCTAGACCCAATATTTCACCTTTAACTACTTTAGCTGCTTTTAAGGAGATTTCTTCAATTTCGGGTGTAATTTTACATGGTTTGCTCCTAGCGCCAAGAGTTGCGGTACTTCTCCAGTCGTCCTTGATTTCATATCGATACATAGCGGTAATTACTTGGTCTCCAATTACAAGAACTCGGATATCACGGGGAGATTTGTCTCTATCAGAGACATATTTTTCAATATTTCGAGCAGGTTTCCAGATATATTCCTGTAAATAGAAAATTTTATGATAAAGCTGTCCCAGAGTTTCTCTGTCCTCTAGTACTGCTACAGCAAAATCTCTGTCTTTTAATAATGCTACCAGTCTGCCCCAAGAACCAACAATTGGCTTAATAACAGCAGGATACCCTAAATATTCCAGCGCCTCTAAAGCGCTCTTTTTAGTGAATGCACAATAGGCTTTTGGCGTGGGAATCTTATTTTTGATCAGCTCTAACGTTGTAAGTAATTTATTACCGCATATATTTGCACAATAGTAAGAATTAATAACTCTGTAGCCTTGGCTTTCTAAGATAGCATTAATATACAGACCTCTAAAATAACTTAAGGATCGCTGAAGGAATAAATCAGTATCAAATTCTTCTTTTTCAAGATTTAGGACTAGGTCTTGGTTAAGTAATATATCACATTCTATATTTCGCTTTCGAGCTGCTTTAACAATTTCTTTTTCTTCCCAACTTGCCTTATTGCATATTACTGTGAAATGCAAAATACCACGACCAGATTTTATGTATATTATTCGCCCCAATCATCTTCGATTTCTTCGGCTATTTGAAACTCTACTTGTTTTTTGTCAATTTTAACAATTTCGAGTTCAGCAGAGCAATCTGGGCATTCTAAAATTTCTCCTAAAATTACATTATCATCTACTTCAATTTCATAATAGCAAGATGGACAAGTTCCTTTTTTTACCAATTATCTACCTCCATTAATTATAGATTCGACTATTTCATTTAATTTTTTTAATGAATTTTCCAAATTTGATTTTATTTGATTATTTTTAGTCTTATAATTATCTAACTTTTTAATTCGATCTTCAATAGTCCTGAATACTTCTTTAGGTGCTGGGCCACCGATTAGATCTCGCCTATTTACAGCATTCTTAATATTAATTGCCTCGTCCAGTTCTTTCTGAGTAATTTTTATATCAGTTTTTAATTCATTAATAATTAAATCATTTAACTTAGAAACATCAATTTCATTTAATGAATATACTGAATTTTTGATTAGACCTTTAATAAATTTTCCCACAAGAATATGAGCTGTCCTTAAGGGTATTCCTTTTTTAACGAGCAAATCCATAACTTCAGTTGCAGTAATGAAGTTTGTATTGACCAACTCGTTCATCCGATCTTTATTCAGTTTTAATGTATCTAGTAGCCCAGTCATAACAGAAATTGAATTTTTAGTTATGTCAATACCTTTCATTAAAGGGTATTTTGTTTCCTGGTGATCCCTATTATAACCAGAAGGTAATCCTTTCATGATACTTAAAACTTGGATGACTAAAGAGTTTACAACAGAAGTACGGGCCCTAATCAACTCACAAATATCCGGATTTTTTTTCTGAGGCATTATGCTACTTCCTGTAGCATAGGAGTCGTTTATTTCTACCATTCTATATTCGTAAGTAGACCATAATATTAAATCTTCAGCAATTTTACTAAGATGTATCATAATCATTGATAGCACAGTCAATAATTCAGCAATATATTCACCTCTACTTGAGATACAATCCAGTGTGTTTTCTTGTATTCCATCAAAACCTAATAATTCAGCGGTCATTTTTCGATCTATGTTCCAACTTACTCCAGCTATCGCAGCTGCACCTAATGGTGATTTATTAACTCTACTATAGATTTCGGTTAGCCTATCAAAATCCCTGAAAAAAGCATCAACATAAGCCATGCACCAGTGCCCGAAAGTAATAGGTTGTGCATGCTGAAAATGTGTGTAGCCGGGCATTAAGGTATCAATGTTATTACCAGCTTTTTTGATCAATACATCAATTATTTTAAGGATTAAATCTTTTACCTGTAAAATTTCATCTCGCATATACATTCGTATATCTAATTGGATTTGATCATTTCGAGACCTTGCGATATGGACATTACCACCATCTGTTTCACCAATATAATTAATTAATGCTCTTTCAATATTCATGTGGACGTCTTCAAACTTTTTTTCAAGAACAAATTTTCCTTCTAGGTATAGTTTCCTGATTTTTTCCAAGCCCAATAGAATATTTTTTATAGTATTCTCCTTTAAAATACCAACTTTATAAAGCATTATATCATGAGCTTCAGTACCGACTATATCATATAAGATTAGTTTATAATCTAACTCGATATCATCACCAACTGTATAATTTAATACTTCCTTTTTTATTTCAGATTCGAACCTACCGCTCCATGCTTTTTCGGGCATATTGTTCAGTCCCATAATTTTTAGATGGATTTATTTGTGAATCAATAATAAATAAAATTTCTGTATTAATATGAACATTTGAGTTAATAGAAATTACAAATAAAACTTTTTATAACTATAAACAGAATGGCTATATTTGTCTATAGTAAATTTTGAAACAAAAATCTATTAATTATTTTGTAGAAATAAAGTACAGATTTAGAAAACTTTAAAATATATATAAATATCAATTTGCACTAAAAATATGAAGTATAATTTGGATTAGATTAATGAGATTGCTGATTTTTTTCTTTGGATTTCCTAATTTGATAAGCCATTTTTGTTTGTAATCCCCATAATTCGATAAAGCCATATGCCGCTTTTTCATTGAATGTAGAAAAGCCCTCATACGTTGCAAGCTTATAATCATATAATAACCAATCAGACTGTCTACCCACAATTTGAGCGTTTCCCTTGTATAATTTTACTCTAACCGTCCCATTGACCTTTTTATTCACTTCGTCAATAAATGCGTTTAAATCATTCATTAATGGATTGAGCCATAAGCCAGCATAGCACATATAAGCCCATTTTTGATCAATAATATTTTTAAATTCAAACTCTTGGATTGTACAGACGCCTTTTTCAAGATCTTTATGTGCTTTTATCAGTACAGTAGCTGCTGGACTCTCATATATTTCTCTGGATTTTAATCCTACAATTCTGTCTTCCAAATGATCAATTCTTCCGATACCGTGAGCTCCCGCTATTTTATTCAGCTTCTTAATAAGTATGAAGCCGTCCATTGGTTCTCCGTTCAATTTTATAGGAATACCATTTTTAAATGTGATTTCAACATATTCTGGCTCATTTGGTGCATCTTTTGGATCAACAGTCCATTTATAGGCATCATTTGGAGGTTCTTTATCTGGAAACTCCAGTTCGCCACATTCTATACTACGTCCAAATACATTCTCATCGATTGAGTATATTGATTTATCAGGAATAGGAATGCCATGCTCTTTTGCATATTTAATTTCTTGATCCCTAAGCATACCCCACTCTATTATTGGTTGGATTATTTTTATATTTGGATTTAAGGTATATGCTGTTATATTAATTCGCACTTGATCGTTTCCTTTACCTGTACATCCGTGTGCTATGGCCACAGCATTCTCTTTTTTAGCCACTTCGACGGCACATCTAGCTAATAATGGTCTAGATAGTGCAGAATGTAATGGATATGCACCTTCATATAATGCATTTGCCTTGATTGCTGGAAATAAATAGAATTCAACAAACTCGTCTCTCGCATCAATGGTATAATGTTTTTTAACGCCAAGATTATATGCTTTTTCTTCAAGCTTTTTGAAATCCTTGCCTTCTTGACCTATAGAAACTGTACAAGAAATCACTTCACATCCATAATGCTCTTTCAACCAGACTAACATACAACTAGTATCAAGCCCGCCTGAATAGAGTAAGACTACTGGTTTTCCTTTTAATTCTTCGGGTTTAGGAGAATATGTAGCTCTTGACATTTTATATCATTTCTACTCTTTTTAAAATAATACAATTACATTTTTTAAAATAATATAAACCAGACAATTTAAAAATTTAAGTCTGCAACATATACAAACTTTGTGTTTTTGAATAACTCAGAAGCGAGATAGATTCAGATCTTTATTTTAAATACCATTTACCATCTGATTTATTATAATGGAACTCTT
>CAZYEE010000002.1:0-45909 GCA_964646355.1 uncultured archaeon
ATCATATAATATTAAATGTTTTTGATAAAAATTTAGAAAAAAAATTTATATTATAATAATTAAAATAATACAATTAACTGTTCCCTCTTATATTAAGCTAAAAGGCTGGAAAATATGTAAAAAATTTTTCAAAAGTTTATATCGTTCTTGTAAAATGTTAGTTTTTTAGTAAAAATTATATTATAAAAAGTATAAACTTTATTCAGTTAATAGATAAATAGGTGTTTTTATTGCCAGATACATCAGATCCAATTAATTCGTTTATTAACGAATTCTCAAAAATTTTCCCAGAGAATATTAGAGATATTTCAATTATAGAGGAATTTATTCAAAATAAAATACCTGGTAAAATCAAGAAGAACTCTGAATTAAAAAAAGAATATAAAACTCTGTTAACAAAATTTAACGATTTACTCAATGAAATTAAAAATAAACTTAATGATTTAAGAAAAAAATCTAAAAACGTTGATGATTTATCATCAGAACTTAAAGAACTAAAAAAATATGCTTTTGAAAAAAGACTTGATATATTACAAAAGTTGAATCAAATAGCTGAAAAATTAGAAACAAAAGATACTGATTCTATAGAAGAAATTATAATTCAAGAGGAAAGTTCTATCGAAGCAAAAGTTAATTTAGAAAATTCTGAAATAGAGGAAAAAGGACCAATTGAGAATTTAGAAAAAATTCAGAGTGAGGAAAAAATTTTAGATGTCAAGACTTCATCAAAGGAAAAAGAAGAAGAATTTGTAATAGAAGATAAAATTTCAGAAGAAATTGAAGTAAAAACTGATGAAGCAATAGAAAATATATCAGAAACATCTGAAATTAGTGATGAAACTGTTGAAATTCCAGATAAAGTTCCTGAGAATTTAGAAATTGAAGCTAAATTAACTGAGATACCCGAAATTGAGAGCGAGACCATCGAATCTTCAGAAGCTCCGCTTGAAGTCCCTGAAATTGAAGGCGAACCTATTGAAGTCCCAGAAGCTCCGCTTAAAGTCCCTGAAATCGAGGGCGAACCTATTGAAGTCCCAGAAGCTCCACTTGAAGTCCCTGAAATCGAGGGCGAACCTATTGAAATCCCAGAAGCTCCACTTGAAGTCCCTGAAATTGGGGGCGAACCTATCGAAGTCCCAGAAGCTCCACTTGAAGTCCCTGAAATTGAGGGCGAACCCATTGAAATCCCAGAAATTCCTGAACCACCAGTTCCTATAGAAAAACATTTAGAAACAAGTGCATCTTCAATAGAATCAGAACCTACGCCTGGTATAAGTTCTGTCAAGATAACTCAAGAAATTAAAAACCAAGAATTACCAAAAACTATTGAGATAGAAAAGAAAAAAGAAGAGAAGAAATTAATAACAGAAGTACCAAGACCGTTTCTATCAGAAACATCACCAAGAGAAATAATAGAATCAGTAATTAGAAATAATCCTGAAATAGCTAAATTATTAAATAAAAGAGAAAGTGTTATGGAGTTTAATGTATTATATAAAAAAGCATTAGAAAAAATAGGAAAGAATGATTTTGATAAAGCATTAAATTTATTGGAAGAATGTCTAAAAGAATCAGTATTATCTAAAGAAGATAAAAGAAGAAAAGATGTAAATGATAAGATTAGAGAAGTTTGTAGAAAATTAGCCAAAAAATATTATGATATAGGAATGCAAAATTATAAGAATAAGAATTTTAACGAAACTATTAAAAATTGGAAAAAATCGCAAGTATATTATAAAAAATTAGGACAAACAAGCAAAGTTAATGAATTAAAAAAATCGATTGAAAAAATTATGAAGAAATATGGTGTTGGTACAAAAGAGGATATGGAGATCGTCGTAGCGGAAGAGTCGGATAAATCAAAAGTTGCAAAAGTATGTCCAAAATGCAAAAGCCAATTAGAGTTTATTGTACAATATCAGCGGTTCTACTGTCGTAATTGTAAGAAATATGTTTAATGAAAAAATAAAGAAATAGGAAAAATAGGATTCTAATTTTATATATTTCCAATTCTTATTGACTATTTTGAATATTTGATTAATAATTAAATTAATAACATCAAATTAGATTCAATATTAAAAAATTAATAAAAAATAACCGAGTGATTTAACACTGAAAATGCAACCATATTTAGATAGATATAATCGTCCCATTGATAATATTAGAATTGCGATAACAAATAGATGTAATTTAAATTGTGTATATTGCCATAGAGAGGGAAATGATTCTGGCAATATAGATGAGATGAGTTCAGATGAGATTGCTAAAATAATAAATATTGCTACTGATTTTGGTATAAAATATGTGAAGATAACGGGAGGAGAGCCATTAATTAGGAGTGATATTTTAGAGATTATTACAAAAATAAGAGAAATTCCATTAATAAAAAATATTTCACTAGTAACAAATGGAATCTTGTTGGGCCCACTGGCAGAAAAACTGAAGCATGCAGGACTTGATAGGGTTAACATAAGTTTGGACACCCTAGACCCTTGTAAATTTTCAAATATTACACAAATGGATGAAAAAAATCATAAAAAAATCTTGGATGGTGTTATAAAAGCAATAAAAGCTGGGCTTACTCCTTTAAAGATAAATATGGTCATGCTTAAAAGTATAAATGAAGAAGAGTTTGAGGAAATGTATAATTTTACAAAAGAAAATGGTTGTATATTACAATGTATTGAATTGATTCCATTAAAAAACGGTAGAGATTTTTTTAATGAACATGTAGATTTGAAAAAACTTGAGAATGAAGTTAGACAGAAAGCGCAAAAAATTATTGTCAGAAGAATGCAAAAAAGGAGAAAATACTTCTTAAGAGATGGAGGGATAATAGAATTTGTATCTCCATTTCATAATTCAGAATTTTGCAAAAATTGTACAAAAATTAGGTTGACAAGTGATGGAAAATTAAAGCCATGTCTCCTTAGAAATGACAATTTGGTTGATATTATAAGTCCACTGAGGAATGGAGCGTCAAATGAGGAACTTAAGGAAGTTTTTCGACGTGCGATTGATTTAAGGGAACCTTTTTATAAAGATGAATAAAAATGGAAAATAATAAAATTAAATGAATTAAATAAGTATATTGATTTATGATAATAGATGAAATTAAGTTTACATTAAAAATTAGGTGGATACTAAAGCTATTATTTAAAAATAAAAAAGATGGCGGTTCTAATTTTTCTTATCTTAAAACTATTCCCTAAAACTCATTTTTGATAATTTATTTTCAACTACTTCTTTAGCGCTAATCCATTTGTTTAATTCTTCAGCCATTTTGTTTTCATAAGGAGTGCCTTTAAATACCTGAGAATTATCATTGATCCATTTTTGGAGATCGCGGTCATATGCTTCTAGGGAATTTTTAATTTCAACACAACGTGAAGATATTAATTCCATAAATTCGCCCAACATGCTCATATAATAGTTAATGCTTTCCTCGATATTCTTTTTCATCTCAATATACATATTATTTAGTTGATCCATTCGTTCTGTAGAGATTATTTCTTCTGGAGCTGCCACTTCTTCTGGGAAGAGCTGTTTAAACAAAATATTTACAGTTTCTATAAATTTTTGTGATTTCTCGTCCCCATATTCACGTTCGATATTTTTAATCATGTATTTTACTTCTGAGAGGATTGGAATAAAGCCATTTTTTAGATCGAATAGTGTAAGATATACTAAAGGTTCAACACCTTCCATGGATCCAGCATGGGCAGTCAAGAAACCTTTATTTTGGCTGGTAAATACAGTAGTCATAACAGGAGAACCAAGTCCTGCATTTTCACCTTTTTCCTTAGCTATAGCATCTACAGCTAGTAAAGTACCGCCCAATTCTTCAGCATCCATATTGAAATCGGATCTATTTATATATGCGATAGGTAGTCCTAATTCATTAGTTATACAATTAGCATAGACTGTAGGATTTCTAATTTCTTTAAATAATTCTTGTATAATGTCGAATGCTGAGTCATCTACGTTAAATGGGGGTACTCTGTCTCCCTCATATAACAAGGATATTGTGTTTTTTATTTTGCTAACATTTGAGAAATCATATCCATCTAATCCCAACTGATTGACCCATAAATCAATCAATTCCCGTACTGCCGAATCAATAATCTCAGCATCAAGTATCCATCTCGTTTTATAATCTAATACCATTACTAGACTACCAATTCCTATATCCAATCCTAGAATGGCATATTCATCATAAAGAGATAGATGTAAGATGGATTTTCCCAAATTTAAAAATTCTACTATATCTTCAGTGCTCCTGAAAATCGATGCTTCAAGAGCTCCTATTCCCTCAATGGGTTTTGTTCTTAAGACTTTAGCTATAACTAAACCTACAGTATCAATCACAAGTATTTGTTTAATAGCCCTTGAACTTCTTAATATTTTAGCTAAGGTTGTTTCAGGTGTTGCTGGCGCACTCATTTTTTTCACTTTTCCCTAAATAAATTCATTCAAATAAAATAATTTAAACATAAATTAAATACTTTCGATTTTCTTAAAAATCATAATTCCATCCCACAATAAGGACAGAATTTTGTTGCATCTTCGGGAAGCGTTTCACCACAAGTTGGGCAAATACGGGATTTATGGGTTTCTAGATCTTCTTTTTCAGGTAATGAAGGTGATATTACAGTTTCTTGATTTATTTTAGGTGTTGAAGGAATTGGTTCTTTAACTATGGGCGCTTGTTTTTGAGGGGGTGGAGGTGGTGTTTCAGAATCTTCCTCTATAACTAATTCTTTTTCCAACATTTTAGCTCTCGCATTTGATATTGCAGTCCATAAAATTGTAGCGATTTTACGGGGACGTTCTTTATGGGTTTTACAATATAATGTAAGATTAGTAGTTTCTCCAGTAGTACTCATCTTTAAATCAGTTAATTCCTCCCCGCACCTACATTGATAAATATGTTTCGTTAAAATATCAATCCATTTTATCATATCTTCCATCGGTAACTTGATGGTTTTTTTATGACCTTTAATACATTTAGATATTACATTGGCGTTATCTTTTACAATTGTAACAATACCAGCTACTAAAGGATTTCCACAACGCTCACATGTAAAAAGTTCTGCGTAATTACTCAAAACTGGCACCTTTCTCATTTTATAAAAAGGTTTGCTTGTATTTATTTTAAATTAATGGCAATATCTTGATATTAAATAAGAAAATAATTTAATTAAACTTTATGGAAAGACAATTGATAAAATCAAAAATAAAATAAGATAATCAATTGTTATTAAAATTATTGTTGATTAATAATTAATCCATTCACTCTCAAATTTTTTACCTGGTTGTAGGATATTATTAGGATCAAATATTTTTTTTATTTTAAGCATATAATCGAGTGATTTACCATGTTCTAATCTGTTGAAACCACCAAGTCGATCTCCATCACCAATATATGTAGACATTGTGCCCTCTTTTTCAATTGCCATTTCCGACATTTCTTTGACATAGCTATAAAAATTTCTGACTTTTTCTGGTGTTGAATCGTCTACAAACACGGCAAAAGATATGCTGGGTGAAATTCTATTCGGTCGTTCGTTATAAACGCACATACCCAAAATTTGAATGTCATATTTACTGGCGATTTCATTATATTTTTCATAAGCATCTTGAATCCTACCTATTGGTATACCTAAATCTGCTGAACCAAATTTTTTGACCCTTTGAGATTCAGGCCATTTTTGTACAAATGGTATCAAACTTAAAGTATGCTTGCTTGCCCACCATGAATCGATTATTTCTCGTTCTTTCACTATCTGTCCATTTGTCAGTATCTTTTTTGCATAATTTCTCGAAAAATCTACTACTTCTTTATCTCCATTAAAGGAAATGAAAAGTATAGAGCCAGCCCATTCTGGAATTTCAGGTTCTCTACCATATTTTTCTCTATAAGCTTGAGTATAAAATCCTAATCTAGACTTACAGTTAATATGAGCACTTTCTACACTTAGACCAGATTTAATTATCCGATTAAGTCCATCAAGAGCATCTTGTATTGACCTAAAAAGATATCCATCTACTGCTCTTGTTTCTGGAATTGGAAAAATGTTGAGTGTAACTTCAGTAATAATGCCCAGCGTGCCTTCTGCACCAATAAGCAACCAATGCAATTTATAACCAGTAGATGTACATAGAGCTTTTCTATGTCCTACCCTTAAAATCTCACCTGTACCTGTTACTATCACGGCATTTAATAAAAAATCGACTGACCTACCATATTTGATTCCAAAAGTAGAATCATTATCACATGAGATTGCTGCACCTACTGTACTTGAAGGTTTTGATTCAGGATCATGTGGCCACCATAAACCTTTTTTTTGGAGCGCTTCATTTAATTTCAATACAGTTATACCGGCTTGTGTTGTAACTGTAAGATTTTTTTCATCTATTTCAATAATCTTATTAAGACCCTTTGTTTCTAAGGCAATACCACCTTTTACTGGAACCGCTCCTCCACCCATGCCTGTAAGCCCTGCAATTGGAGTGACTGTAATTTTATATTTATTTGCAATTTTTAATACCTCAGAAACCTCTTCAGTAGTTGTTGGTCTAATAACGACATCCGGTAAATGTGTATCATCCTTTGGTCGAGGAGACCAGTCTCTTGAATAAGCCATTAATTGAAAATCTTCTACTTTTACTTTATCAGTACCTAGTTTTTCTCTCAACTCATTTAAAACTTCAGTTGCCAGCAATCAATGCACCTCAATTGATTTTAATATTAAATGAATTACATATAAATTTAATTGAAGTTGAAGTTAATTGATGACATATGTAATTTTTTTTATAGGATCAGCTGGAGCGGGCAAATCGAGTTTAGTATATAAATTTGGTGAATGGATTAAAAATAAGAGAAATGTGACTATAAAACGGATTAATTTGGATCCAGGAGCGACAGTAATTCCATATAAACCCGATTTTAATATTAGAGATTATTTTACAGTCGAAGAAATAATGAGAAAAGAGAATTTAGGGCCAAATGGAGCTATAATAAAGTCAAATGAAATTTTATTAAAGAATTTTAATGAATATCTAAAAATTTTTGCAGACTTTGATTGCGAATATTTGTTATTTGATACTCCAGGTCAACTTGAGCTTTTTATTTTTAAAGATATAGCATTAAAAATTTTGGAAATGCTCAGTAATAAATTTAGAGTCGTAGGTATTAATATAATTGATTCAAATTTAACAAGTAGTTCGACCGAGCTTGTTATTGCTCAGCTTATAAGTTTTGTTTTATCTTTTAAATTGGGAATTGAAATAACCACCATAATTCATAAATCAGATTTAGAAAAACATGGTAGAATTGTAAAAATGTTAGAAAATAAAGAATATATGATTAAACAGATTAAAGAGGAAAAAGGTGTTATGGCTGACCTTGTACTACCAATATTGGAGCATCTATCTACTCTTTGTCCACCTAGCAAGTTTATTTCTACTTCTATTTATAAGGACGAAGGTTTAGAAGAGTTATATGATCGAATTCATGAACATTTTTGCGCTTGTGGTGATTTAAGTTAAAAAGAAGTAAAATAAAAGAATAATAGAAATGAAACGAAAATGGAATAAAATTAAGATAGAATTAGAATAGGAATCTCATAAAATTAATAATAAATTATCAATTATCGATTGCAACAGATATTGCATTTTGGATTTCTTTTAATAGTAATAGTTCTAAAACTCATAACTCTTCCATCAATTACAAGAAACTTCCCGATTAAATTTTCTCCTATTCCTGTAAGATATTTGATCGCTTCTGTAGCTTCAATAGATGCAGTAATTCCTACTGAAGCACCTAAAACTGGGAACTTTCCCATTGGAGGAGTGTCTTCAGGATAAAAGCATCCAAGACAAGGTGAATCTTGATGATTTGGGTCTATAAACATCGCTCTACCTTCAAGTCCATAAATGGCACCATGAACCAGTGGAATTTTGTATTTCACGCAATTTTTGTTTATTAAAAACCTTGTTTTAAAATTATCAAGACAATCGATGACTAAATCAACATCAGAAATAAATTCATCTATATTGTCCTCGGATAAGGTAATCGCATGTCCATATATTTCAATATCAGGGTTTAATTTTCTTAATTTTTTTTGGGCACTTAATGCTTTAGGCTTATTTAGATCATCCATATTATACAAAATCTGTCTATTTAAATTACTTAAATCTAATTTATCGTGATCTACGATTGATATATGCCCAACCCCTGCTGCTGTTAAATATAATAGGACGAGTGATCCAAGACCTCCTGCTCCAACCACTAAAACTTTGCTGTTTTTTAATTTTAATTGTCCTTCTTCTCCCCAATTTTTGATTATAATTTGTCTATCATATCGTTCTAGTTCATTTTTAGATAATTTTTCCATATTCACTATTTTTTATCACCTAAATTCTTGTTTTCTAAATTATTTTGATTATAAATAATAAGAATTTATAAGAAATTAAAATAGTTTTGTTTCAGATTAAGATTTTTTTCATGTTTTTTATTGAATTATTTATCAGATTGTCAATATCCAATGACGATTCAATTTCTATTATTTCGTCCAAATTTCCTTTAATTGTAGGATTATCGGGTACTGCTTTACATGAAGCAGAATAAGTAATAGTTTGTTGGAATGTCCCTATTTTTTTAGCAATCTCGATAATTTCAGATTTGTCAAACCCTAAAAGCGGGCGAAATACTGGTAAATCAATGGTATTATCTAATATTTTTAGGTTATCAAGGGTTTGACTTGCTACTTGTCCTAAATTTTCGCCTGTAACTAACGCTTTTGCTTTTATTCGTCTAGCTATTGCTTCAGATACTCGATACATCATCCTTTTACATAGAAGACAAATATATTTAGATGGTGCGTTATCCCAGAAATATTTGAGATTTGCACCATGAGGGATCACATATAAATAAAATTCATTTCGTGGATCATAAGTTCGGATTATTTTTAATACATTTATTACTTTATTTACATTATCTTTTGGTAGATACGGATGATTATCAAAATATATTGGTCGAATATAACAACCGCGCTTCATCATGATCCACGCTGCTACTGGACTATCAATGCCCCCTGATATTAAACTGACAATTTTACCCTGAACTCCGATTGGAAGTCCTCCCATTCCTTTTATTTTTTCATTAAAAATGTACGACTTCCGATCTCTAATTTCGATATAAATAATTTTTTTAGGATTTGAAAGATCAACGGAAATATTCCGATTTTTAAAATTTTTTAATATTTCACCACCTACAATTTTTGCGATGTCAGTTGAGGAATAATTGTGAGAACCGCTTCGCTTGACCCTTACTGCAAAAGTGTCATTTTTATCCAGTATCTTATCAGCCAATTGGATTGATAACTCAGTAATGGATTCTACAGAATCAGTCCCCTCAACAACCTCGCTAAAAGATGTAATTCCGCTTACTTTTTTTAAAACAGAAGATATTTTGCTTGTTAAAGGAGCATATAAAAAGATTCTACCGCGTGTAGGCAAAAATATAATCTTATCAAATTCAATATTATTTTGTTTAAGCATATTTTTTATGTTTGAGACTAACATTCTTTCCCAGTTTATTCGTATTCGTTTGGTTTTAAGTGCAATTTCACCGTATCTAATTAGAATCATTTTTGATCACAGATTGCTTGATTAATTTATTTACTTTCAGTTATTCTGGCTGATATAAGAATTTCTTTTGTCCTTTTGCTTATTTTAATTTTTCTGCAAAACTGAAGCCTTTTTATTTTTCTCACATTTTCATTCTCATTTTAATATTGAAGTAGATTCATTTAATTAATAAAATTGAAATATTAGTGGTGTTCTTCAATAATTTGTCAATCTTTAATATTATGAGTTAATTTTTTAAATAAGAATTTATTTATAATAGAGAATTAAAGATTTTTTTTTCTGATTTTTTATTAATTTGATTATCAAAAATTCAGTAAACATTAAAAAAGATTTAAATCAAATTTAGAATTTATCTAAGTATATATTCTAAAATTTTTTACAAAATTGAATATAATAGTGTTTAATAAATGAGAATAATAAACCTATAACGCTATAGACTGGATATTAATATATAATGATATTTTAAGAATTGTGTTTATTAAATATTGAAATGAATTAACGATGAATGAAATAATATTTGCCAATAATTAAAATATGAAGAAAAATTTTAATATAATGTTTTAATATTGGAAACCTTGAAAAAAATAATTAAAAATAATGCCAGGATAGTCTAGTTGGCGAGGCGGCGGCCTGCAGAGCCGCTTTACATGGGTTCAAGTCCCATTCCTGGCTTCTTAATTATTATTTTAAATTTCTATATGTTTACTTCACGATCAAAAATACTACTTTTGAATAATTTATAGAATTTCAGTTATATCAAGACTTAAATTTAATGCTTTTGAACTATGAGTTAAATATCCTAGAGAAATGATATCTACATCCAACTCTGCATATTCTTGAATGTTTTGAGGCGTAATATTGCCAGATATTTCAAGAATTAGGTTTTCACGTAATCCATATTTTTGTAGCTCATGGATAACAGATTTTGCATCATCAGGAGAAAAATTGTCTAACATTAGGATATCCACGCCGAATTTTGCTCCATTAATCGCTTCTTCTTTCGTTTTAACTTCAAGTTCAATCTTTTTTGAAAAACTTAATTTATTCTTGAGGTCTTTAATAGCGCGCTCTAAATTTTTAATACAAAATAAATGATTGTCTTTAATAAGTATCATATCATCTAGTCTATACCTATGAGAATCTCCACCTCCGATAATAACTGCCCGTTTTTCAAAATAACGGAATCCTGGAGTAGTTTTTCTCGTACATGCAATCTTTACCTTATCATTAACCGATTTAACTTTTTCAACTAATTGATTGGTAAGCGTCGCAATTCCACTCATACGCATAAGAATATTTAATAGTGTTCTCTCTACGGTTAAAATAGATTTGGCTTTACCTTCTAAAAGAATGATTTTGGAATTTTCTCGAATTTCTGAACCATCATTTACAAGAACAGTATATTCGATGTCCATTAGCTCGCATAAAATAGTTGCTTCCTTAACTCCAGCTATTATACCTTTAGTCCTCGAAAAAACACATGCCTTGACTTTCATACTATCAGGAATCAGCAAATTTGAAGTGAGATCTCCAAATC
This sequence comes from uncultured archaeon, assembly GCA_964646355.1. GTDB lineage: Archaea > Asgardarchaeota > Lokiarchaeia > Helarchaeales > HEL-GB-B > HEL-GB-B. The sequence continues at coordinate 11,192 of CAZYEE010000002.1, forward strand.
CAATGTCTTCTTCTAAAAATTCAAGTAATTTCTTTTTTAAAATTGAGTTAGGAACTTCCATTTTAAATCATTTAGTAAATTTATTCAGAATAATTTTTAACTTTTTCTAGTTGTTTTCTAATTTTAACCCAATGCATTCCTTCATAGTATATTTTTCCACATTTTTTATTCGTACATATCCAATATTTTTCAAATCTTAAGTAAGTTTTTTCAGGTACCTTTCCTTTAATTTTCTCTTTAGGAATCGGCGTGATTTCACTATTACATACTGGGCACCTTGATTTATTGGAATCTAATTCTAGATTAAGCGAGAATCTTTTATAGATTTCATGAAAATTTCTTGTAAAATCAACAGATCGAAGTAATATGAACGGAATATTTCTTGATCTTGCTCGTTCAGAAAGTTGGACATCTCTCGTTATAATTATTCTATTCTCCTTTTTTGCAATTTCCAATATCTCTGAATCACTTATATCATTTGGGTAGAAAGTGTCATAACCTAAAATTCTTAGATATCTTGCAATTCGACCATGCATTGCATCTGTAACAAATTTCATGATAAACCCAAGAATCACATTCTAAATTTGTAATAACAAAAATTCAATTTAAATCATTTGTTTTAAAAACTTTTATTTTTTCATCTGTTCAGATGTCGAAATATTAGGTATAGTAATTTAATATCAATATAATTATTCTAATTGGATTATTTTTAACGGTCTTATGCGATTTTAAATATTTATTTAATATAATTCAATATTAGTTAATATTTTTTTAATATTATTTTTCCATTTCCCTTGTCGAAACAGATTTCGTCATTTTTCATTGCTAATTTTCCGTTAATAAAAGTCATAATTGGTTTACCTTTACATTTAAAGTTTTTAAATGGAGAATATTTTGCTTTTGAATAGAATTTATTTGGGTCTATTTCAAATTCAATTTTTGGATCGATAACCACCAGATCAGCGTCATAATTTATGGCTATCTGACCCTTATTTTTGATCTTAAATAATTTAGCTGGATATTCGGAGAAAAATTTGCATACATCGAAAATTGAAAAAATGCCTTGGTTTACTTTAATTAATAATAATGGTAATACTGTTTCAAGATTTGGAATACCAGATGGAGCACGTGAAAATGACAAATTTTTCTCATCTAATGAATGTGGTGCATGATCTGTTCCAATCACTTCAATAATCCCCGATTTTAACGCTTCTATTAATTTGATACAATCCTTATGCGTTCTTAAAGGAGGCAACATTTTGGCATAAGAGCCCCACTTATACAAATCTTTTTCGGTTAAAAACATATGGTGTGGAGTAACTTCTGAGGTGATTTTTAGGTTGTGATTTTGTGCTTTAAAATTAGAAATTAGTTGGATGTCCATAGCTGTGCTTAGATGACAAAAATGTATATGACAATCAATATCCTTACAAATATCTAAAATGAATTCGATAGTTCTGAATTCATTAGTCTCATCATGTATTTTAAGAAATTTGGATATTTCATCATCATTTTCATGAATTTTTAATTTTTCTTCGACCAAATATTTGAACTCAGGATGAATTAAAACGCTTAATTGGTTCTCTGCACATCTTTTTATTATATTTATAAATATTTCAGCATTATTATATTCATAATCAGTCATTGGATTATTTAACAATAATTTTACTCCAAAAATTCCCATTTTAGAGAGAGCTTGTAGTTCGTCCAGATTTTTCGGAACCCCCGAATAAAAGCCCACATTGCATACTATCTTTTTACGAGCAGTCTCTATCTTTTGATTTAATTTTTCGGTTGAAATTGTTGGTGGCTTGGTATTCGGCATGTCGAGAATAGTTGTAATTCCACCATGTAAAGCTGCTGCGGTAGCAGTAAAATAATCCTCCTTATATGCTAGGCACATATCTCTACAATGCACATGAACATCAATTAAACCAGGAAGTACTAACTTATTTTTTATATCAATAGTAGTATCAGCTTTCAATAAATTATTAGATTTAGATATTTTGGCAATTTTACTATCCAGAATGGATATTCCGCCATCTACTATCTCTGAGCCCATTACTATTTTACAATTAATGAGGTTTAAATCGCATGACTGAGTATTGCTATCAAAAGACATCTTAAATAAACTATATTAAAATTATTTAAAAAGCTCCTTCTTTATTCTTTTATTAACTAACTCTAAATTAAATTGAAAAAGAGAAATGAAGATGATCATAGGATTAGTAGGAAAAATTGGAGCAGGTAAGGATAGTTTTGCTAAAATATTATTGAATAAATTTAATTTTGATGAACAGATTAGATTTAGCGACCCCTTAACTGAATTTATGATCGGGATTGGATTGGAGTTAAATAGAGAAAATTATATGAAAGTAGGTTATTATTTAAGAAAAATTTTTGGAAAAAAGGTCGTAATTGATACTATAATCCGTAGAATAAAAGATAAATCAGATAAAAAATTGGTAGTCAATGGTATTAGATATAAAATAGAATTCGATGCCATAAAGAGTTTAGGTGGAATTATTGTTGGAATTATTACAAATGACGAAATTAGATTTCAAAGAATAAATGAACGTAAACGTTTCGATAGAGAAATAAGTTGGGAAGAGTTTCTCGAGTATGACAAACGAGAAACTGAAGTAGAGATTGATGATCTTTTAAAAATGACAGATTATACGATTGAAAATAATGGTACACTTGAAGACTTAGAAAATGAAATAAAAAAATTACTTGCTATAATTAAAAAGTATTAAAAATGATAAATATCCATCTTCAAATATTATTAAGTCCTCTTTTAATTATAATAATTGGGGATATAGCTGGTAAAGTTAATTTATTCCAAAAAAATGAAATAATTTTACTTAATAAATTATCATTTTTTTTGAGATTCCATTTACTTCAACTTAATTGATTGAATCGAAAATTTTTTAATACTCGAAGATATGTTTTGTATATAGATGTAAAAGTAAGAATAAAAGTCTTCGATAAGTATTAGAATAGTGCAGGGATAGCCAAGCGGTCAACGGCGCTGGACAATCTGGGATTTTCCCGGATTCCAGACTCAAGGTCTATGTGATGTGAAATCCAGTCGTGTAGACGTTCATGGGTTCGAAAATTCTCCCATTATGGGAGGTCGAAATTCCCATTCCCTGCACTATCCTTATTTTTGGTGTCTTTAATGCTGGAATTAAAAAATTATTTTACAAAGGATAATTTGAAATCTATTTTGATTTCAACTCATTTAAATTCCGATCCGGATGGTATTTTTAGTTCAATAACATTTATATCGTTTATAAAACATTTTTGTAAAGATTGTGAGGTTAAAATTTATTCAGAAGATTTCACTTTAATTACCAGGAAAATAATTGATGAATTAAATTATTGGAATCTAATAACACAAGATTTGGATGGAGTAAACCCGGATGTTATTGTTTTAATTGATGTGAATAATATTGAGATTATTGGTAAAATCAAGGATTTAATTATTAATGGGACGCCATTTATCGTGATAGATCATCATTCAGATATGAAACGGAGAAAATATGAACCTATCTTTTCAATAATAATGGAGGACTATAGTTCAGCTGCTGAAGTTATTTTTGAATTATTTGAAAAAAACAATATCAAGTTGAGTCAAGCAGATGCAAAGAATCTGCTTTTAGGAATATTATACGATACTAAGCATTTTACAATAGCTACAAATAGGACTTTTCAAATAGTGAATGAAATTTTGAAAAAAGGTGTGAGTTATAGAGATACTATTAGAATGTTAAGATATCCACTTGAACGCTCAGAAAAAATTGCAAGATTAAAAGCCGGAAATAGAGCAAAAATTCATACAATTGGAGATTGGATAATAGTTTCATCAGAAATTAGCTCATATGAAGCAAGCGCATGTCGGGGATTATTGAATTTAGGGGCGGATGTTGCAATAGTTCAATCCCTGAGAAAAAACGAAACGAGGGTGAGTTTGAGGTCCACACAGGAATTTTATGAAAGTACAAATATCTCATTAAGTGATTTATGTATTGAGTTGATCGAAATTTACAAAAATTCTGGAAATTTAGAATTATCAGCTGGTGGACACACTACAGCAGCAGGAATTAATACATCAATGAAAAATAAAAGTTTAATAGACACAATTATTGAACTGATTAAAAAAAAATTAAAATAGATTTTATAATAAAGAATTTGAAAAAGTATAGTTGAATAGTTCTTTATTAATCGACTAATTACTCTAAACATATCAAAAATTAGACACAATAATTTAGAAAGAGGTCGCTTAATGGACATTATTGTAATAGAAAATTTGAGTTTTGCATATGCCAGTAATCCGGAAATAGAAGTATTAAAGGATATTAATTTAAGAATCCAAAGAGGTGATTTTGTTTTATTATGTGGACCAACTGGATGTGGTAAGACCACATTAATCGAGTGTCTAAATGGGCTGGTCCCACATTTCCATTCTGGGGAAATAAAAGGGCGAATAATTGTAGCAAATAAGGAGGTCATATATACTCCAGTCCATGAAATGAGTAAATATGTAGGAATAGTATTTCAAAATCCAGAAAATCAATTAATTTCAATGAATGTTGAAAAAGAGCTTAGTTTTGCATTGGAAAATTTTGGTGTAGATCCCATTGAGATGAGAAAAAGGGTAGACAAAGTTTTAAGAATGTTGAATATAGAAGATTTGAGATATAAAGCTCCATATGATCTTTCGGGTGGACAACAACAAAGAGTCGCTATTGCATCCATATTAACATTAAATCCTGATATTATTATATTTGATGAGCCTACTTCAAACCTAGATCCAGTAAGTACAATACAAATTCTTGAATTAATCAATAACCTCAATAAAAAATATGGTAAAACGATAATCTTAATCGAACATAGATTAGAAATGGTCCTTAAATATGTTAATAAAATAGTCGTAATGAACGAAGGAAAAATAATTCGAGAAGGGCCACCTGAACAAATAATCATCGATGATAAATTAGAAAATCTCGGATTAAGAATCCCTAAAATAATCCAATTATATAAATTATTGATAAAAAATGGGTTTAAATTAAATAAAATTCCGCTTACTATTAATGATATGGCAGAGTTATTAATAAACTTGGTGGAAGGAGAAAATGATTGAATGTTTTGGTATCTCATTTACATATCCCGACAATGTTCAGGCGCTTAGGAATATTAATCTCAGAATAGAGGATAAGGAATTTGTTGCTATAATAGGAGAGAATGGTGCTGGTAAGACTACATTGGCAAAATGTATAAATGGATTATTAAGACCACAGGTAGGTAAAATATATATAGATGGTGAAGACACGTCCAAGCAGTCTGTCGCCCAATTGGCTAGAAAAATTGGTTTTGTTTTTCAAAATTCAGACCATCAAATTTTTGCACAAACTGTAGAAGATGAAATTATGTTTGGACTTAAGAATTTAAATTTCGAGAAAGAAGAAATTGAAAAAAGGACTGAAAATATATTAAAAAATTTGAATTTAAAACAATATAGAGATGTATCACCATTTAATTTAAGTGGAGGAGAAAGAAAAAGAGTTGCTCTAGCTTCAATTTTATGTTTAGACCCTGAGATTCTAATTCTTGATGAACCTACCTTAGGACAGGATTCGCACCAAAAGGAATACCTTATAAAATTGATAAACGATTTACGGGATAAAGGAAAGACTATTCTAATTATTACTCACGATATAGAATTTGCATCGGAATATGTACCGAGATTAATTGTGATGAGTAAAGGTAGAATAATTGCGGATGGGCCAAATGATGTAATTTCAAATAATGAATTTATTTTAAAAAATGCGAGTCTAATGCTTCCACAATTGCCGGCATTATCAAAAGCATTAAAAAAGCATAAGAAATTTGAAAATCTTAAAGCTAATTACTCAGATGTATATTCATATTATAACGAAATTAAAAAATATTTGAAGAGTTGAAATTAAAATGTCGATAAATACCGCTGCTATACTTGATATTTTTAAATTTAAGAGAAAAAATACTATTATACATAAATTGGATCCTCGTACTAAACTATATTATGCTTTAGTTATCTCAATCTTAGCCCTAATTTTTGTGGATATAATACCATTAATGATTATTTTTGTTTCAACAATACCAATGTTTATAGCAGCTAAGTCATTAAGAAATTGGTATTACACAATCAAGGGGCTTTTTATTTTAGTGTTAATAATCGTAATAATTGATACGTTATTTATTTCATTTTCGCTTGCCATTTCAATGGTATTTAGGCTATTTAGTCTAATAACTTCTTTTTCGCTATTTTTTCTTACAACACATCCGGATGATTTTTCTCAAGCTTTAATCCAAATGCATATACCATATTCCTTTGCGTTTACTTTAAGTTTATCAGTAAGATTTATTCCAACTTTAGGTACTGAAACCCAGACTGTAATGGAGGCACAGATGAGTAGAGGTTTGGAACTACAAAAAGGAAATATGTTAAAAAGAGTTAGAAATTTTATTCCTATTATTGTTCCAATGATTGTATTATCGATAAGAAGAGCATTATTAATTGCTGAAAGCCTCGAATCAAGGGGTTTCGGTGTCTCAGAAACAAGGACATATCTTTATAAATTGAAAATGAGCTGGAAAGACTATTTGATAATAGTTTTTCTAACATTAATTCTTGTATTATCAGTAATTTTTGTATATTATATCGGATTACCACAATTTTTAATATATAAAATTCCTTTTTAAAATAATAAATAATTTTTAAAAAATACCACCAAAAATAAGGGAATAATATGGAAAATTTGTTGAAAGTAGTTGATGATATTCATAATATAAGAATTCAAGGAGCCACAAATGTTGCAATTCATGGAATAAAAGCTTTTTCAGAATATATTCAAGCCATAGATGTAAAAGATTTGGATGAATTAAAGAAAAAAATGGAAAAAGCAAGAAAATTATTGAGTGAGGCTAGACCTACAGAACCAGGATTAATTAACGGATTAATCCATGTAATAAATGGTCTGAATATTGACAATATAAAAGAAGATAATCCTATTGAAATTATAAAACACAGGATTGGGATTATAACCGATTATTATATTAATTTTATTAAAGAGGCAAAAGAAAAAATTGGAATGATAGGTGCTAGAAGAATAGAAAATGGGAGTATAATTATGACCCATTGCCATTCTTCTGTTGTAACTAATATTTTTATTACTGCAAAAAATATGGGTAAAGAATTTCAGGTGATTTGTACTGAAACAAGACCTAAATATCAAGGACGAATTACGGTAAAGGAAATGCTGGAAAATGGAATTCCTACTACATTGATTGTAGATTCTGCGATGCGATGGATCTTAAAACATAAACAAGTGGACTTGATAATTACTGGATGTGATTCAATTACATCAGAAGGTACTGTGATTAATAAAATTGGTTCTAGATTACTTGCGTTGGCTGCTCATGAGATGGATGTGCCATTCTATACCGCTACCACCCTTATTAAATATGATCCAAATACTTCTTTTGGCTATCTGGCTGCAATTGAGCAACGAAGCCCTAATGAGATCTGGGCTGATAGACCTGAGAGTGAGAATTTAAAAATATTAAATCCTGCATTTGAAACTATTTCAAGAGAATATATAGATGCTTTAATCACAGAGGTTGGTGTTTTTCCGCCCACAATGATTTCGCATATTTATGACAGACATTTTGGATGTGTAATAAAAGAATTAAAAAATTTGAGGTGATTTAGTTTGAGTTATGATGATTCCATTTTTGTTTCCACGCCGGAGGAAATAGACCCGAATGAGTATGTTATTGCAAAATATATGGTAAATTCAAAATATCCGACGAAAAAAGTAGGTCAGATCATAGCAGCAGAGGAATCTATCGGAACATGGACTAAACTTGAACATGATATTGAATTTGTGCATGAAAATTTGGTGGCTAAAGTCTTTGAATATACAAATTCAAATTCTGGAGTCATTGCAATAGCATATCCCGTTGATTTATTCGATATTGAGACAGGAGGAATTCCGAATTTATTAAGCATTATAGCAGGAAATTTATTCGGTCTAACTGAACTTAAAACAATACGTTTGTTAGATGTGGATTTCCCGAAAGAATATGTTAGACATTTTCCAGGCCCAAAAATTGGTATTGATGGTATAAGAAAAATTTGTGGGACTACTGAATCTAAGCGACCGCATGTGGGCACTATAATAAAGCCCAAAGTTGGGCTTGATCCAAAACAGACGGCATTAGTTGCTTATCGAGCAGCACAAGGAGGGCTCGATCTAATTAAAGATGATGAGACTCTAACAAATCAAAAATTCTGCCCGTTAGAAGAGAGATTGGTAAATGTAATGGAAAAGCTGGATCAACATAAAGAGGAGACGGGTAAAACGGTATTGTACGCAGTAAATATATCCTCTGACTATGATAAACTGCTTGATTTAGCTGATTTTGCCAAAAATAATGGTGCAAACTGTTTAATGATAGACGTCTTAACATGTGGTTTTAGTGCAGTCAAAATTATCGCGGAAGACGCGTCAATAAAATTACCGATCCATATTCATAGAACAATGCATGGCGCAATAACCAGAGCTAAAAATTATGGTATTTCAATGCTTACTATAGCAAAACTGGTCCGAATGGTAGGTGGAGATCAACTTCATACTGGAACAGGAGCTGGAAAAATGGGAGATGTAGATGAATTACCTGAAATTCAGCAAATTAATAAATTTTTGAGAAGTGATTGGTATGGATTTAAAAAGACATTTCCAGTAGCATCAGGAGGCATTCATCCCGGCATTGTGCCCCGAAATATAGAGTTATTGGGCACGGATATAGTTATACAGGCTGGTGGTGGTGTTCATGGGCATCCAATGGGTACTACAGCAGGAGCAAAGGCTATGATACAAGCTGTTGAAGCATCTATGAAAGGAATTGAGTTAAAGGAATATGCAAAAACGCATAAGGAACTAAAAATTGCAATCGATAAATGGGGAGAATTATATAAAAAAGTTTAAATCCTTTTTTTTGATCTAAATGACCTCTAAAAAGATGAATTACGAGTCAGAAATTAGAATATTTATTAATGATATAGAATATTTTATTAAAAAACTTCTAAATCTAAATGCAAAAGTTATAAAACGGTATAGTTTTATTGATGAAGTCTATACACCAAATAACGAGACTTGGGACATTAAAACCAAATGTATTAGGATTAGGACATATTCTGATTCCGAGGAAAGCAAAATTTTATTATCAAGCGTTAAGTTATATAAAATAAAAGGTTTTGAATTTAAACAATCAAAATATCCTGAAGGAAAAGTTGTTTTATACACTGGTAAAAAAGATATTGTTATTGAAATATTAAAAGACCTTGGATTTAAACATCTATTTACAATAGAAAAGGTTAAGGGAGAATTATACGAAATACCAGCAACTCATAACACAGATAAATTTATTATTGCAGTAGAAAAAATCTGTTACTATTCTAGTAAAAATCCAGAAAAACGAGAATCAAAATATTTAGCAGAACTCGAAGTTTGGGGAGAGAATATTGATGATATTATAAAAAAATTCAAGAATAGAATACAATTACTAAAGATTTCCGAAAAAGATATTACTAATAATTCAGTCCCATATATAGTTTTTAAGAACTTAGGATTTTTTTAATTAACCCTGAGAGATCTCATTAACAAATTTCTTTATAAACAAGTTTAACTTATTATAAGGAATTCTAGCGCCACAGGCATATTTATGTCCGCCACCAAATCCATTACATAATTTTGAAGTTTTAATTACAATAGTATGAACTGGTTTGGTACTACGAATGCTAATTCGAATCATTGAATCCTTATAAGGTTCTTTTTTTCTTAAAAAGGGTTTAATAAATGATTTTAAGAATAGAAATAATTTAGCAAGCGGATGAATATTTGGTCCATCACCAATAGCTATTGCGTATTCAATATCAGGGACATCAATTAATATTCCCGCAGCTAATCCGATATATTTCTTAAAAATATGAATTACTGCTACATTATTTTTCATTAAAATAAATTTTTTCAGAACATATTTTCTTATTTTTTCAAGAAATAATCTTTTTCTGCTGGCTCTTTCATATATTTTTTTCATTTTATTTTCTTTTTCCAATAAAATGCATCTTAAAAATTCATAACCGTTCTTTATACCCGCCAGATTGATAGCATAAAGATCATAAGATTTTTCCCATCTAAATTTTAATATTCTATTTGTGATGTTTTGACTTACCCTTTTATCGGCAATGGCTCCAAGACACATCAGGAACTCTGCTTTATCTCTATCTTTGATATTAATTCTATCCTTATAGACTTTATAAACCAGTTCACTGCAACATAAAGATAGATCACGAATAACTGTTATTCCATTTTTTCTAATTTCATCATCAAAAGAGTCATAAGTGATATGATGGTCAATTAAGGTGATACGAAAACCATTTTTGACTAATTTGATTAATAAATTTTTATATGTAATTGTATCATCTGCATTTAAATCAAAAATGAATAAATTACAAGGTTTTTCTCGTTTTAAAATTTGATTTAATAAAATATTTATATAACGGACTGTAGCATAGCGAATTGTATCGATATTTTCTTCATACTTTTTACTAATATCTGTTAATAAGAATATTCCAGCACTGCACCAGCCGTCCGCATCAGCATGAGTAATAATCAAAGTATATCCTCATTAGAATTTATATGCAATATCCAAATATAATTAAAATATTATCTAAATATCAATTTTTTTCTTCAAAAAATCAGTAAATTCCTTAAGAAGTTTCTCCACAATAGATTTTTTTTCAGCTTTAAAATTAGCTTCAAGCCATCGGACTTGATTCTTTTCGACCAATCCAGTCATTTTGATTCTGCATTTATTAATAGACCCTGAAATCACAATCGATTCAATAGGAGTTTCAAATGATTTAATAGCATTATTTATTGAATCAGGGAATTTTTCTATGTGTAGATGTGGTGGCTTTTTTAAATCTTTTCTTGGCATGGCGTATATATCAATTGTTAAATTTTCCCATTCAAAACTACTTAATTTATTGAAAAATTCAACCAAACTCATTTCATTTATTATTGAAGATGTTAAAATTAAACTCTCTTCAGTCAATGTTATCTCACTAATAGATTTAATTATTGAACGTAAAATAAAGGTTGTTATTAATTTTTTCTTACCATATTAAATTTCACATTAAATTTAAAATCGTAATTATTCAATAAATAATTGATGACTGGTATTTATAAAAAAGGAACGATTACTCTAATCGATTTGATAAATAAAGTAAAACAGAATCCAAGAATTGACGAAGCAGGAGCTATAGTAACTTTTACTGGTATTGTTAGAGGATTAAATTCAGAGAATAAGAAGGTCGAACACCTCGAAATAGATTCTTATGAGGAAATGGCAGATAAAATACTTAAAAAAATTGCTCAAGAAGAGATTAATAATGGGATAATAGATATCCAAATCGCACATATGATCGGTGATTTTTCTAAAGGAGAGGATCTGGTTTATATCGTAATTTTAGGTGCACATCGCAAAGAATGTTTTGAAACCTTGAAACGTGTTGTTGATAGATATAAATCTGAAGCCCCTTTATGGAAAAAAGAATTCTTAGAATCTGGAGAATCATACTGGATTGGAACACCGACAGAAAATTCAGAATAGCAAAACTTTTGAAAATTTTTATAAACAATGATTCCAATTTTTGTTTTACAACTAATTGTATTAATAATTTAAGATAAGAATATGGTGTGAATTTTTGGAACATGAAGAAGAATCTAAATCATATAAATTATATTTACTTAAGAAGAAGATTGAAGTATTAAAACAGAAAAAAGGTTTTCATACAGCACTTATCTCACTTTATATACCTCCAAATAAATCAGTCAGTGATGTAACTAACTACTTGAAAAACGAATATTCACAAGCATCTAATATAAAATCAAAATCCAATCGAAAAAACGTTATGGACGCTATTACTTCGATTATTGCCAAATTAAAGATGATTAAGAAAATTCCAGATGAGGGTTTAGCAATTTTTGTGGGTGCTATACCAACAAATGGTCCTGGAACCGAGAAAATGGAGAGCTATATGGTATTACCTCCTGAAAAAATTACTACATTTAGATATTATTGTTCATCAGAATTTTATCTAGATCCATTAAAAGACATGCTTAGACCAAAAAATGTTTATGGACTTGTAGTATTGGATAGATCTGGAGCGACATTTGCTACTTTACAAGGATCTTCATTAAATATTTTGAAAAGAATTTCTTCTGCAGTTCCAGGAAAGCATGGTAAAGGTGGACAATCGCAAAGAAGATTTGAACGATTAATCGAACAAGCTGCACATGAATTTTTTGTGCGAGCGGGTGAACATATGAATACGATCTATCTTCCTTTGCTTGAAGGTGAAGAAGGAAACAAACTTGAAGGTATTATTATAGGAGGCGCTGGACCAACTAAAGAAAAATTTGCAGAAGGAAATTATTTTGACTATAGACTTAAAGAAAAGATAATAACAATTGTAGATGTGGGCTATAGTGATGAGGCGGGAATTAAGGAAATAATCAGAAAATGTGAAAATCTTTTAGAAAACCTTCAATACATGAAAGAAAGAAAATTAGTACAAACATTTATGAAACATCTAGCAAAAGATACTGGACTTGCAATATATGGAGAAGAAGAAGTAAGGAAATATTTAAAAATGGGTGCCGTAGAAACTGTTTTGATATCTGAAAATGTAGATATTATTAGAGTTACTGTTAGCTGTGATAATTGTGGATGGACTGATAAAAAGACAATGAACTCAAATGAATTTATGAGCTTTGAAATGAAAATTTCAGATATGCACTGTCCACAATGCAACTCATCTCTAATTTCTATAAAGGAGAAAATAGATTTAATTGAAAATTTTGGTGAAATTGCAAAAGAAGTAGGAAGTGCTGTAGAAATTATTTCAAGTAATACTGAGGAAGGTGGCCAATTCTGGGCCGGATTCGGTGGTATAGGTGCAATATTGAGATATAAGGTTAACGAATAATATAATAGAAAAAATAATAAGATTATCTAAAATTATTCGATCTTATTTTCTTGATATATTCTTATTATTTTATTCTGACTTAATTCTCCTTTTATAATATTTATTGCGGATTTTTTGATATTAAAAAATTCAGAAAGCACCTTTATTAATTCTTTATTAGCTTTACCTTTTATGGGAGGTGCCTTTAGCTTGATCTCAAAATAATCGTGTGAGATCTGCACAATTTTAGTCTCTTTTGATCCTGGTATTACATGTACCTTTATAGTTTTTGTCATGAAAAAACCTATTATAGTTAAAGTAATAAGAGCAGGTTATATTTAATCTAAGTTAGCATTTTTTAAGATATAAGAAATTGTTATTCTTTTAGAATAAGGATAATAAAATATAAATTAATTATGAATATAAAAGAAATAAATTAAGATAAGTATAATATAAATTAGGTAAAGATATCATCTATATCTTCGTCTTCTAACAAATCATCTTCGATTTCGTCGTCTAAATCAAATTCAATATAATCATCATCATCAATATATTCTACATCAACATATTCAGCATTTGGTGGCAATTTTCCTTGCATAAAACGCTGATATTCTAAAAATTCTTTTCTAAATCTAGGGTCTCTTAACATTCGTCGCATAGCATCTTCAGCATTCTGCATACCCTTTCTATATCTTACAAACATTATTGGAAACATTATAATCATTTTAATGATTTCAATAAACTTTTTTATTGGATTAACCAAATTTATCACATCTTACTTTATTTAGTTTTTATTTTATTATTGACTATTCATAAAGTTTTTCCAATTCGTCTGCTACTCGTTTTAAATTTACTTCATTTATTAATTTTTGGGTGATTTGAAATGTTTCATTTTTGTCATCATAGACAATATAATTAGCTGCTTGTAATTCCTTTAAATGTTGTTTCACATTTTGACCTCTTAAGGATTTAAGTAAATCTATATCGATTTTCTGATTTCTGTAATAATATAGAATTATTACTGCTAATGTAGCTGTTGCTGCCTTACTTAATTTTGGTCTAACTATCTCTAAATTTTGTAAATAATCAATAAATTCTGGTTTAAGCATTAAATAGAATCTTTTATTTTTTGTATTATATTTTAAACATAAAACTGAATTCTCTAATTTAGCTTCAAGTTGAGATATTAAAAATAAGCTGTATTCATAATCTTTAATCTTTATTAATTTAGAGATGTCATGAATAGAAACTCCTTTTTCACCTCTAATAAATAACAATGATTCAAGACACAATAAATGATTCAAAATCTCACTTCCAATTTATTCATTTTTTATTCATTAACTACTTTTATATAAATTGTCCCATTAGGAAAATCTTCCTGATATATCTCAATTTTTTCCTCATTTGCTAGATAAGTTAATAAAATAAGTAGAGCGCCAGCTTCAGACCAATCTTTCCTGGTTAGTAATTCCTCGAATTCAATAACATTTTTATTCATTGAGCGTATCTTCTTATATAATTCATTTAATTCTTTTTCAATCAGATAAACTTCAGTTTCTACTGGAAAATAATCAACAATCTGCATGGTTTTATTGTATTTTTTACGTTCAGGTCGATTTATTACGAGGTCAGTATAACATTTTATAAAATAATTTTCAGTAAGCGGGACCGAGAATTCTGGAATTTTATGATAGAAATTAATAGTTTCTGCAAGTTGGTCATCATTAAGGGATTTTATTGTTTGAAAAAACTCGAAATTTCCTTTTATTTTTTTTCCAATTATTTTTTGTAAAAGATTTTCTACTTTTTTCTGTATAATTTCAGCAGATTGTGAATACACTTCCACTGTTATTTCATCATATCGCCCTTTTTTCAACTCAGATTTTAAAGGTTCATATATGGTATTTATCAAGTTTAGGTTATCTAAAGAGATTTCACCTTTGAGTGCTTTTGTACATATTTCCAAAATTTTTTCTGCATTGTTTATTTTATTTTTAATTTCTTTATCTTCAGACATAATTAAACCTTTAAAATCTTCGTTTAATTTCTATTATAATTCTTATAGAATTTTCATCCATTTTTTATAATTTTCACCTAGACTTTAGGTTCTGTTATCTTAAATTTATTAATTATAAGATTCGCGTTTTATACAAGTTATCCTTGTAAAACCCTTCTTTTTATGAAGAGAATAAATTCGTTGAGCAAATACTCGAAGATAGGACTTTCTTGGGGTAGTAACTATATATTGACTACTATTAGAAAGTTGTACCAACAATTTTCCCAGTGATTCGCAATGTTGATCATCTAAATGAGCATCAATTTCATCAAGAAAATACCAAACACTTTTTTTAAGTAGTCTTTGAATTGCAAAAATAATACTTGCGGCGACTATACTATTTTGTCCACCTGAGAGAGATCGAGTACTTGATACCACACCAGAGCCCATATCTACCCTTATATCTACTCCACTTTCAAGTGGAGATTGTGGATTAATTGAAATTAGTTCAATACTACCTTTAGGATGTATTTTATTAAAGATATATTTTAAATTCTTATTCAATTTATCTAAAGTTTCAATAAATTTTTGCTTCTTTTGTTCATAAAGATCATAATATAAATCAGAAGCGGACTCTAATTCCTCTTTGCAGGTCTTTCTTTTTTCAACTAGTTCATTAATCTTTTTCATTTCTTCCTCATATTTTTCGGGAGCTGTGGGGTCAACAGGGCCCAATTTGCTTAACTCCTCTTCTAATTTTTCAATTTCAAGGTCTATTTCTTTAAAATCAATTTCCTTTATCTCATCAATTTTTACACCGAGTGATGCCATTTTATCCTCAATATTTTTAGCTCGTTCTAAGAGAGTGGATTTAGATTTATTTAACTCATTAATTTCATATATTAAACCTTTAATTTCTGCATCTATCTCCTCTTTTTTATCTACAATTTTTGCCCTTCTTTTTTGTATAGACTCTAATTGTTCATTAATCTCTTTGATTTTATTATCGATTTCATCATATCGTTCTCTTTGAGTATCTATCAGCTTTGTTAATTCCTCTCTTTCTATATCTAGTTCAGACCGCTCTTTTTCTACTTCTTTAATTTGATTTTGATACTCCTGTATCTGGCTTTCAAAAAAGGCGATTCGTGAATTGTAATTAAGAATTTCGGTATTATATCGTGCAATTTCTTTTTCTGAACTTGAAATTTTTTTATGTAAAGAAAGAATCTGCCCTTGTTTCTCTTTTATTTGATTTTCGACATTACCTAATTCAGTATTATCAATTTTAAGTTGAATTTCAGCCATTTTATTTTCTAATTCTCGAATTCTTTCGATAGTTAATCCTAATTCGGCGTCAAGATTTTCAAATTGTGTGACCGCTTCAATATATTCATCTTCTAATTTTCTATAGTCCATTATTACTTTATCTAGTATAGGATTAATTTCTAGAACTTGATTTTCTAGCTCCAAAATTCTTCCGTCTAACTGAGCTAGCTCTTCAACAATTTCAATTCGTTTCCGATCAGACCTCTCACGATCAGTGGTTAATTTGGTCACTTTTTTTCTTAATTGTGTATAATGACCTGTTAATTCTTCAAGTTCAAGTTTTACTTCGTAAATTTTTCGTCTATAAAATTCATTAATTAATAAAAATCTTGAATCAAATTTATTTAATATCACAATCTCGCCAGTGGGCTCCACCAGAATACCGTCCTTAGTCACGCATCTAAAATTCGAATATTTTAATGCGGTATCGAGATCGACGACTAATAAAGTATTCTGAAATATTGCTTTGAATAATTTTTCATATTTTGGATCATACATAACATAGTCAATAATTTTTCCAAGAACTTTGCTATCAGCTGGCACTTTCAATTCTTTAAACTCTTTAATATCGTTTAATGAAAAAAATGAGATTTGGCCAAAATTTAAGTCATTAATTTTCTGGGTAATCTCTTCTATATCATGATAATTATTTACCACAATATTTTGAAGTTTCTCGCCCCCCGCAATTTCAATAGCAAGAGCATAATCCTTTTTTATATCAGAAATTAATTCTAAGGGAGTACCAATTACTGTTTTTAATATGCTATCGTCTCTTAATTTGAGTATTTTCTGTATTTCATCTGAATATCTAGGAATCATTTTTTCAAGTCTTATTTCGAGTTCATGTTTTTTCTCCGTTAATTCATTTATTTGTTTTTCATATTCGGTAATATTATAAAATAAATCTCGCATTTCATCTTGACTATACGTTAAAAAGGTTTCAATTTTGTTTTTTTCATTACGTAAACGGTTTGATTTTCTTTGCATTCTGGTAAGTTTGCTGTTTATATTATTTAAAGAATCTTCTAATTCATTTTTTCGATTTAATAAGCTTTCTCGTTTATTTGATAGAATTTCAGTCTTACTCCTCCATTCAGTACGAAATTTATCAATTTCATTCTTTTTTTGTTCTAGTTTTTTGATCTGTTCGTCTATTTTTTGGCGTTCTAAAGTAAGATATTTATATTCATCTTCAAGAGCAGGTAATCTATCTTTTAACTTTAAAACTTCCAGTTGCAGTTTTCTGCTTTTCTCTTTATTTTCTTTATCTAATTCTCTGATTTCAGATAATTTTTTCTCTGCTTTTTTTCTTTGATCTATGAGTTTCTTGATAGACTCATTTCTAAAAGTATTAATTTTTCTTTTAAATTCATCGATTTTTTCTTTTTTCTTAAAAATTTCATCATTTATTCTATTTAAATTCTGAATTTGAATGCTGGATGCACCTGCCATCCGCATTTTTTCCTGTTCCAGCTTAGTACGTTTTAACCTTTCTTTTTCAATCTGACCTCTTATTTCAGAAATTTCAACATCAAGTTGAGAAATTTGATTTTCCAGCTCTTTTATCTTGTTATTTCGTTCATTTATTTGATTATCGTGTTCAGAAATTTTTGAATTAAGTCTATTCAAAACGGATAATAATTTTAAAGCTTTATTATAATTTATTTTTTGCTTTATTTCTCTATATTTTAAGGCTTTATCTCTAGATTTTTTATATTTCTCTAATCTATTTTTAGCATCTTCTATAAGTAGTTCAATATGGTACAAAACATTTTTTGCATTATTTATTTTAGCTTCTGCTTCTGATATTTTTGGGTCATATTGAGATACACCTGCAATTCTTTCAATTAATTTTCTAAGACTCTCAGGAGATTCATTAATCTTAGTAGATATTTCTCCTTGTTTTACCATATTAAATCCATTTTGATTTATTCCATACTTGGCTAAAACTTCTTGAATCTCTGATAAAGAAGCGTTATTGCCATTTAATTTATAAACACTATAAGCCCGCCCACTTTTTGGGACCCTTAATTGTCTTGTAATGGTTATAATTTCATTTTCTTCATCATCACTAAATATTAATGTTACTTCACAAAAATCAGCCATTCTCTGATTTATTGTAAAGTCTTTACTTATTAATTCAATTGCAGTACCTTCTAATCGATCATCATGTCCTCCTAATGCAAATGATATGGCATCTAGAACGTTCGATTTACCTGTACCATTATTTCCCGTTAAAAGAGTTATCTTTTTTGAAAAATCTATTTCAAAAGATCCATTAAAAGTTTTGAAATTTGTTATAATAGCCTTAGATAAGTACATTTTAACAACATCTAATTATTTATTTAATTCAAATTCAGTAATAACTTCATTATATTGATCATCGGTAAAAGATATAGTATATTTTTTCCCAATTTTTGGAAAGAGAATTGAATATGGATTTTTATTTAAAGTCCTTTTTAACGTTTCAATATTTATTCCGGCTACTTTTTGAATTTCACTTAAGTCTAGGGCTCTCTGTTCTGTTTCAAATAATTTAGCTAATCTTGAAATCAAATTATAATTATCAGATAGCGCAAGTCTCAGCGCATTCTTGATCATCTTTTTGTTTATTAACATTTGAGAGTTTAATGCTTCGATTTTTAATTCAATTTCTTCTAAATCAGAGGAACTAGAATAAATCTTATCTGTGGTAGATTGAACTTTAGAAATTTTTTTCAATCTTGGAGAAAACTTTGATTTTTGAGCAACAATATTATTAAACGAAAATTGGATATCATCTTCAGAAACATATTCTTTATTTTCATTGATTGATTTAAAATAAGCTCCTTCAACTATCTTTACAAGATCTTTGCAGGAAAGCCCATCCATATTTTCATCCATAGTTAAATTGCTCACTAAAATATTGATATCTAGATTTTCATCCAAATTAATATTTTCTAATAATCTATGTAAGATTTCAGAACGTGCAACCTCGTTTGGATAGTCAAATAAACAATATTGATCAAATCTTGACAAAAGCGGTTGATCTAGATCGTCCAGATCTATTGTAGTACATATAACCAAAACTTTATCATTACATAAATTAATTTTATCTAAGAAATTTAAAAAATTAAGAAGTGCCATGTTTGAGATTTCCGAATTAAATATTAACTGAACATTTTCGATTAATAAAATACAAGGTATTATATTTTCATTATTTTTTACGAGATTAATTATATAGTCAAGCGATTCAATCTGAAATTTGATATTATTTGCTAATAATAATGGTAAATTTAACTCTAAAATATTTAATGACAACTCTTTTGCTATTGCATAAACTGTAGATGTTTTTCCATTTCCTGGTGGGCCATAAAGTAATATTTTTGAGTCAAAATTGTATAATTGCTTAGGTAATTTGATAAGCCGTCCTCTTGATAATATAAGATCTTTATTTGATTGATAATCACCCAGCATTTCCAAAGTAATTTTGATGTCTTCGGGGGATACGATTTTATATATCTTTTCAATATTTGAACTTTCTTCGGAATCTGGGGCAGATTTGATTAAGTTCTTGATGGTATCTTGGAATTCCTGAGTGATTTTTCTGATTTCTTCTATGATAGAATCAGTTCCATAATCTCTAATTGCGCCCATATTAATTTCAATTTGACCATCTGCTACTTGGGAAATTATCGAATCAACCTTTTTAGCCCAATTATCTATTTTATTATAATTAGTCTGTAGCTCAGAAATATTCTTTATATTGTTTTCAAGCTGACTTTTAATTTCAACTAAATCTTCTTTTATTACTACCAGATCTGCACCTAATTCAGATAGCTCTTTACCATTTAAAAGTCTCAAGCTTTCGCTTAATTTTTTACTTAATTCTGATACCTTGCTTGTAATAATATTAAAAGCTTCTATAACTCCTTCAGCTTTCGGGACGTCTCCTTCAGGAGTTGCAATTCTCTCTATTACGATATTTTTTTTCTCAGACACTTTGACCAAATCCCTATAGTTATATATTATCATCAAATATAAACTTTAGAGATTTAATATACTAAAAATTTTAATTTAAAATAATATTATCAATAAAAATTCACTCTAACTTAATAATTTAAATATATTTTTTATTTGTCTGAATGATTTTATTCCATATTTATATCCATTTAAATTAGGTTTATATTTAAGGAATTATTTAATATAAACAATGGACGATTTAGATTTTAATATTACATTAGGAGAAGTAAAAGGTTATTGGAATTGGAAACATAACATACCCTTATTTAGATTTACCGAGGGTAGAGGCGAAAATTGGAAGAGAAGATTAAAGGAAGAATTGGAAAAATTAGAGATACTAAAGAAATATGGTAAAGAAAAAATATTCTTTGAGGATATAATTTTAGACGAAAGAAATGACAGAATTTTTCATTGTCTTAGCAATATAAAAGGTAAGAAAATTGATATTGTTATAAGATTACCCGTGCGATATCCAAAAGATCCACCTCTTGCGGACTTTTCGGTAGGACCATGGGCATTTCCCAGTGAAGCTGGTATTAGATCTGCATGTTTAGGCCAAATTTACAGTAAATGGGATAGGACCGGAAGGATGGGAGTGGCGCATTTTGTAGGGATGTTAGGTTCATATATAGCTCTTGCCCTACATTCAATTTCAACCCCAAGAGTAAAAAATGAAAATCTAAAAAGACGAAAAAAGCATTAAATTTTTATAAAGAGGGTGATGATCATAGATTTTGCGGATATTGCAGATGAGATAAAATCAGAAATGAGACCATGGACTGAAGTTGAGGTAATTATTTCCGATATTCAAGGAAATATAAAGTATTCAGATATTTTTTCTCAAAAGTTTTTATTAGCACTCTCAAGATTTATTAAGAAAAAAGGTCCAACTTTTGCAATCGGGGATTATTACTATATCCAAAATGTTTCTGGTGTCATGCTCTTCAAAACTTCGATGAACAGTATGGTAATTCTTAGAACACAACAAAAATTAGGGATTTTATTGATCTTTCTTAAAATATTAGAACGTATAGGACTTGAAATTGATATTCTATTAGGAGATTATATTCGAATAGAAAAAACACCACCAAAATATTGTGATCAAGAGTTCATTCCCAGAGAAATACCATTATTTAATATCATTGCTAAACCAAATTCTCCAAATTGGCTTGACAGGTTACAAGAGGAATATGATAAATTAAATTATTTATATAGATTAAGAGATACTTATTCAACATTTAGTATATATAAACAAGCAAATAGTAATAGAATTTTCAAATGTTCATTCCAAGGTATTGTATTCGATCTCAGATTAAGCCTTCAATATCCATTTGTTATGCCTATTGCTGATGGCTTTTATTTTGGTCGATGGTTTAATCCTGCAGGAGATCATAAAAATGCATGCTTAGGCATATTAAAAAATAGATGGAGACCCGATGGAAGAATGGGAATCGCTCATTTTATTCAATTATTAGGATATTATACCTCTATAGCAAATTCGAAACCAGTTGAATTTAAGGTAAGACAGCCAAGAGCAATAAATATTCATTTTTATTAATTATTGCTCCTTATTTATTCCTAATGTTTAATTGTGTTATTTTTTTACGAATTTTAACGGCTGTTTTTCAATAGAACATGTTTTATTCAATATCAAATCTCTATCTTTTTTCTTGAATATCACCACATGTATCGCAATTTTTTCTAGGAGTTAGATTAAAGTACTGGAGCGATACATCTTTTTCAAGTGAAAATCTTATTTGTGAAGGTATTGGCTCATTTAAAACGAGTTTTATTCCTTGATCTGCTTGAAGACTGCCCGTTATATTCATAGTTGTTGCCAAACTTGCGCCGCAAGGTATTTTTGGAATTTGTATTTGAGATTCATCAGGTTCTAGGTCTATCAAAGTATCATAGCTATAATAGCATTCTAAACAAGGTGTCTTTCCAGGTATTACATTATTAACAATCCCTCTTAATGCATTTTCAGATGTACCACCATCTATTAAAGGTTTTCTTGATATTACCGCATATAGATTTACCTCAATCCTTGCAGCTTCATTATCAAAACATGTAAAAATAAGATTAGATTTTCTTATCAACTCTTCTAATTTGTCCCAAGCAATTATATCAGCCAAATACCATTCAGTTTTAACATGAAACTTTTTATCGATTTCAGGGAGATTTCTTGTCCGTTCTAAGAATTTTGCCAAGGTTTCAGATTTACTTTTTCCCAAATCTTCTTCGTGATGGTTCATACGATTCAAATTTTCCTCAGAAACGATATCCTTGTCCACGATTATAAATTTTCCAAATCCACATCTATTCAAAATATCTGCTACAATTCTACCAAGTCCACCAGCGCCCCCAATAAATACCGTGGTATCTAGAAATTTACGGACATCATAGCCAGCAAATATAACTCGTGAAAACATTTTTGGCATATTCAAAGCAAGCTCTTCTCGTTCTTCAACTGGAATCAACATTTAGATATACCACCCAAATGTGTCAGTTATTAAAATATCTAATATCAGATCAAATAGATTCTTAAAAAAAATTAAATTAATCTTTTTATGCTCTTCAATTATTTTCCATTCTAATGGTGTTTTTATTTTGGAAACTTTAGTATAATTTGGTAAAATTTTATCATTTTCAACAAATCTGAGTTTAGTTATTTCGGATTCGTCTATTTTAATAAGGTCTAATAAAATATCTCTTAATTTATACAAAGTATCATCTTGATCCAAGAAAATCCGAATTAGAATATCCTCATTTAAACCAACATTTTTTAAATAAACAGGGTATCGTGGAGGAATGTCCAATTTTTTGGGTATTTGATCCAACTTTAAATCATAGGGAATAGGTATATTATCTATTTCAAAATCAGATCTCGAAAATAATTTTAATAATTCATGCCCTATTTGGTCTAAGAATCGATACTTTAAACCTTTTACATTTTCAGATTTTTGTGCTACCAGTTTTAGATCTATTTTAAGCGAAATTTTTTTCTCAATTAACTGTTCATAAGGTTCGAGTTCTCGAATTTCTACTTCTACTTCATAGATATTATTTTCAGTGGCTGTATAGCCTGCTATTCCATCATACGGCTCTACAATATAAATTATAAAGGCATTCTGAGAAGAACCTTTACCATATAATAGATAATCTTTTTTATCTGTTCCGCTATAACCTAAAAATCCTGGATGTTTATGCATATTTCCAACAATATCAAGCCCAGCAGGTAATCCAGCCCTTATTCTGGCTATTTTTTTTAATCCGGATTTTATAAACGCACCTGATTGCTCAGTATAGTCGAATTCAATTAAATCATAAATATAACAAGTCTTACCTCTAAATAAACCTACAATATAAAACCCTACCTCATTTGGTGTTTGACGACCGATATCTAATGCCTTTAACCATAATTTTGTAGGTAATATTATTTTATTTACTATGGGTTTATCTTCATGTTCTATATCTAAATACCCAAATTCACTTTCATAATCATCATATTTCTTTTTATAACGTTGACTTTTTCTGAAAAACAAGATCAAAACCCCTAAATGTTAATAGGTCTGCTTTTTCGTTCTAATGCATAATAATATCCGATCATGGTACAAAAATGTGCAAGACCAAATCTTCCATCAATTCTCCAGCGCTTTATAAGTTTTCCAAAACATTTATAAGCAAGAGAGACATGAAAATCACCCTCAGACCTCTGAACTAAAGGAATTTGCTTCGGATATAAAATTGATAACCTTATTTCTAATTTCATAGGTTTTGAACCTTTTGAAAAATAGAAATCGGCGCTCCAGATTCTCGTATTATTGCTTTCATGTTTCAAATTGTCAAAAACATAAAAACCTACCGAATGTATGTATTTTTCTTTTAAAATATTAAAAATTTCATATTCTTCCTGGACTCGAAGGTTCCATTTGGTCGATCTTGGAGTATAAATATTTTTAAACAATGGTAATTCTTCAAAAATAGCATCGCTTTTAATCTTAAGTTCGTATGGAGTAAGAAAATTTTTCCGAATAAATTCATTCATATCTATTGAAATATCGTCGAAGTATTTTCGCATATCAAGATAATCTTTGTCCGTCAATTTCAGTTCCCATTATTAATAAAATGTTAATTTTATTTAAAGTATTTGAATTTAATATTTTAAAATATAGAGCTCATAATTTAACAAATCATTTTTGAAAATAACCAGTTTTTTTATTAATGTCTAAAAAATATATCTATAAGGAATTACCTTTTTATTGAAAATATTTGATTCTTTCATTGGAGTAAAATAACCATCACGTTTTTTATATCATTTAACCGAAATCATTAAACTAATCCTTGATTTTAATTTTTTTATTTTTGTGGATAAGCTTAATTTTTACACCATTACTAAAAATAATAATGGATATTGGATCAAATTAGGAGAATTTTCAAGAAAAATTACACTTTACACTTTACAATCGAAAAAAAGATAAAAATACAATGATGAATTTATTAGTAATTTATGAATTAATTCTGAATAATCAGAAAAAAAATAAAAATTCACTGTAAGAATTTTAGGATTAATTTACGGTGATTTTATTTTGCAGACTAAAAAATCAAAATATTATAATAAAAGTAGTAAACAATACGGCAGACAACACAATAAACAAAAGATTGTTCAATATTTACATGTTTTTAAATCTGTATCACTTAAAAAATTGAACAAGATATCCGGCTGAACTTTAATGAAATTCAAGAAATAATCAATAATGAATTAAATTCGGGGAGAATTATCGGGGAATTTAAATTTGGAATATTTTATAGGGATCTAGATATATCCAAAAAAAAGAAGGAACTATTATTAAAATATATAAATGAAAATGATAAGATTTTTTTAGAGGATGCCTCAAGGATCGCCCGATTGAGTCCAAGACAGACTCGTGACTTAATTGATGAATATTTAAATGGAAATATAATTAAAGGGAAATGGAATTCAGAAAAAAATCTATTTATCAATTTTGCTGTAGAAAGTGTTTCAAAAGAATTAGAGGTAAAAAGAGATTTTGATTATGTTGGAGGGAATGTACGCTTTAAAGTGGTCGTGAGAAATGTCACAAAGATGCCAATAACAGATATTAATGTAATATTAAATGTAGGTGGACAGTACATAATTGATGAAGAGTCCAAAAAGGTTGAGGCATTAATGCCTGGAGAAACGAGGGGGGTAGATTTTATGCTTACACCAGTCACATGCAGAATATCAAAAATATTAGGACTGGTCACCTATTATGACCCATTCAATGAAATGCATAGTATTACTATAAGACCAAAGGATATTCGAATTAAATGTCCTTTAGTAATCCCCGCTGATGCAACAAATAGCGAAATAATTGAATGGCAAAAATCATTGTTAAAGGGTTATAGCGTTATTCAATATAAGGATTTACCACCAAATCATGTTTTTAATATAGTCTGTGATCAAATATCTTCTTTAGATTTAAAATTAATCAGCAGGAATGATGAAGACCTAATCTCAACTTATGCAGGAATAACAAAAATCTCTAACTCAAAACTTGTGGTAGTCGCTAAAATTAATCGTGATGAAATCAAAATAGCAACATGGACTCCATCATTAAAAGAAGCTACGGGGTTTATTGCATATTTAAAGAATCTAATCAATATTGCACTAGATGCATCCCAATTAAAAGTAGGTATGGAGAAAATAGGACAAAAAATCATTAGGCTTTTTGAAGTATCTCAAAGATTAATTACATTATACGAGTTTTGTAGAAAAAAGAATCAGTAGAGGATTTATTAATCCTAATAAAAGAGATAAAATATAAATTGATGAAAATTGATAGAAATAACAAAATAATAAATTATATTGAGCAATGGGAAATAGATTTTGGTACAAAATATGATGAAAATAATCTTAAAGAAAACATTATATCAAATTTAATATATGATACTTTAAATTGGTTGGAAGAATTAGAAGATTCTATTAATACAAATATCGATAATTATTATGCCTCATTTAAAGAGAATATTGAAGCAATTGAAGAAAATAAGAAAAAATTATACGAATTAAGAAAAAATATTAAATTAATACAAAAAGATTACCTGAATTTAATTCTTAGATATATAATGGTCATCTATAAAAATAGTGGAATTGTTGTTTATTCTTATGCGTTCAGTGGATTTGATATGGATGAAGATTTAATTTCGGGATTTCTTACAGCTATCGGTTCTTTTGGTACCGAAATAACAAAAAAAGATACTGATATGGAATCGATTAAATATCAAGATTTTGAAATAGAGGTGGCAAATGGCACGAATATTAAAGTCGCCTTGATTTTAAATGGGAAAAAAATAGATGTTATTAAAAAATTGATTAGAAAATTTATAAATATGTTTGAAATGGAATATAAAAATGAATTGAAAAATTGGAGTGGTGATGTTTCTATCTTCAATAATGCTAATAAATTAATTGATGAATGTTTTAATTTTGGTAATGAAAATTAAGGGGACAATCATGATGAAGATAAATAATAAAAAGATTTTTTTCATATTGGTAATAAATATTTTAGTATTTTCCTTTTTAATGAACTTTCTCGTGAGTTTTTATTCCAGAAATAGTCTTAATCAGAATAATATACCTAATCATGACACAATAAGAAAAATATCAAGTAGTACGGTTTATCCACCATTTTTACGTGCCCAAAAGGAATGGTTTACAGAAAATGATACACAGACCTATGACCTAGCAAGTTATGATTTTGACGGAGATAATATATCGGAGATAATTTCGGTAGGGTTTTATAAAAACGATGCAGATCAAATATTTGGGCAAATTAGGATTTGGAATTTTAGTTTAAATAGAATAAATCTAATAATATCAAAATCATTTAGAGAATCGAGCGATATTATATTCCGCGGTATAGAAATTACAGATATAGACAATGATGGAGTAAGTGAATTAATCATAGCCGGGGATTTAGAACCATTAAAAAAAGGTATAATTACAATATGGAATTATACGAATAATGCATTGGAATTGGAAGCAGAAAAGACATGGGGTTATAATGTTATTGGGCCCTATGTTTTTGGAGTTGCAGTGAATGATTTTGATAACGATTCTTATTATGAAATTGCTACTATTGGGTATTATTCTGGATATACTTATCTAAATATTTGGAACTATTCAACAAATCAGATATTAAATGAATCACAATTTAATTGGAGAAAAGGTGCAGATACCATACCTAATTCAATTGCAGCTGATGATATAAACGGAGATGGAATTATTGAAATAATAATAGGAGGTCGAATCTCAAAAACGCCATATAATGCATTTGTTAATATCGTAAAATATGCTAATGGAAGTTTATATAATCTCTATGAAACAGAGTGGGCTGATGGAAACACTGAAGTTCTTGTCGTAAAGACCTGGGATTTCAATAATGATACTATACACGAGATAATTTCGGGTGGATATACAAAAAAGGACGCACTATATTCTGCAATGGAAATTGCTATCTGGGAAATTGATAATAATAGTCTTGTCCTAATTAACGAAACATATTGGTATTCATCATCATCGCATGCAAGATTGTGGGATTTAGAAATTACTGATTTTGATAATGATGGATTTATTGAAATTATTTCGGGTGGATATATTGGTAGAAAATCTGAATTTAGAATTTGGAATCTTACAAACGATAATATAAATTTAGAAGCATCAGCTGAATGGGATACCTATGAGGATTTGACTGGCGGTTTTGACAATGTTGCAGACTATAATTTATTATCCGGAGATTTTGATTCAGATAATGTACTTGAACTTTTAACATCTATTCAGAATAAGACAAGCCTCAGTGGAGATTGGAAAGTTCAATTCAGAGTTTGGGATGCAAACAATTATACGATAATCTTTGAAGATTTTAAAGTAAAATACAATCCAATTTCGCAATGTGTAAATATAAAGACTAAATTAAAATGTACATATCAAGGACACGGATATCTAAATGCCTCAGAAATTAAAACAGCTAAATATTATATTAGAAAAAATAATGGGAATGATACTGGGCTATCAGGAAATTTGGTTTATGATTTATTAAATGATTCATATTGGTCTGCTATTGTTAATGTATCTATTTTGCCAAAAGGAATTTATTATATAGAACTATTTGCTGATGATGGGCATGTCTCAAACAATACAGGATATTTACCTGGAAATCAAAACCAATTCAAAATAGGGTTTGAATTAAATAATTTATACAACTTACAGCTGATAAGTTCCACTGAGTGGATCAGTAATTCAAGTTCTACATATATTTATGATAAAAAAGTAATTGATATAGATAACGACGGAATTAAAGAAATTATAGTATTCAGTAGAATATTTTTAAGTCCAAATTTGGCTGAATTACAGGTTTGGAATTTTGTAAATGAAGAATTGATATTAAAAGATACTTTTCAATGGGGTATGGGCGGTTCAACAGACATAATACCGAGAGCGATTGATGTGGGCAATATTTTAGGGGATGATAACTTAGAAATAGTGTGTGGGTCATATTTTAAAAATGAATCTGGTAAAAATGAGATTCTAATTAATATATTTAATTATACTGATGGTAAAATTAAAAATGTTACCGCATTTAAATGGCACTATTATAATGAAACTTGGATCTATGATATGAAAATTGGAGATATAGACAATGATAACACCAACGAACTAATTACTGGTGGAAGCTTTTTTGAGAATGATCGAGAAAAAGCTTTACTAGCTGTTTGGAATTTTTCTAATAATAAGCAATCATTAGAAGCCGTAAAAACCTGGATTTATAATCCATATAACGATACTTTTATTTATAGACTTGATATAGCAGATATTAATAATGATAATAACCTTGAGATCGTTGCTGGAGGGATTATATATATTGGTAAGTTTATAACCGCAGCTTTCTTATCTGTTTATAATTATAGCCATAATATAATATTAAATATGTCATCAAATCTAATTATTGACGATCCATACGATATGTCTATTACCTATCTTTGTTGTGATGATGTTGATAACGATAATTTGACTGAAATAGTTGCTTCTTTTAAAGTTGATACGGAAGGTAATTGTACTATTGGTGTATTTAACTTTACTGAAAAGTCCATAAATATTGAAAATTATACTAGAGTATATTTTGGAGTCTCGACAACTATAATGAGTACATGCACGGGAGATATCGATAAGGATAATTATACTGAAATTGTATTTACTGGATTCTTGTCAGCTAATCCATCCGATGCCTTTTTCGTAATCTATAACAAAACAGGAAACAATTTTCTCAAGGAAAACTTTACTCGTTTTGATATCAATATTAATGATATTATTTACCAAGCAAAAATTTCTGATATTGATAATAATGGGATACCTGAATTAATCACATTTTCAAATATATACTATGCAAATCCAATTTCTAAAAATTATGCTCAATTAAGAATTTGGATAGCACCATTCTTAAAAATTAAAATAGGTAAAATAACTCAAGATTACAAGAAGGACCTAATTTCTCTCTGGGATATTTCCGTTTATTCTTTTTTACATGGATTTATAAATGGTACGGGTTATCATCAGACCAATTTTAAAGTTTATAATGCTACTGGAGAATATACAGGGATAAATGGCATTCTTGAATATAATTTAGATACTCAGAGCTGGTGTGCAGAAAATATAAATGTATCGAGCCTTTTAGACGGCTTGTACTATGCAATCATATATTTTGAATATTATGATTCATTAGGATTTAGTTTTCATATAATAAATGATACAAGTGAATTTGTTATTGACAATACTAAACCTTATTTTTTGGATACACCCAATGATTATCAATATATAGTAGGAACAAGGGGTAATATTATAGAATGGATTCCTATGGATCTTCATCCTGGTCAGTATTTTATTTATATCAATGATATTTTGGAAGAATCTGGATTCTGGGAAGCAAATAAATCAATTAAATTTAATTTAGATGGGTTCAATGTTGGGACATATACTGTTAAAATAGTAATTAATGATTCTTTTTCAAATATTATAACGCATCAATTTACATTAACAGTCTATAATTCTAATAAACCACCTGAAAATTATTGGTTAATTATATGGATTACTATAATAATCATGGTAATTTCGGTGGCTATATCTATATTTCTTGTAAAAACTTATCAGACAAAAAAATCATATCTAAAAGAAAAAACTACCCAAACTTTTGACCAAATTATCAAAAGTATTCGATTTTTAATAGAAGGTAGGGATGAAGTAAATATAAATGAAATATCTAATAAAATTGGGAAGTCATATGAAGAGACTGAAGAAATAATCGTGTCTTTGACTTATAAGGGTATTTTAAAGGGATTTATTGATAAAAATATATTTTATAATGAGGAAAATTTTTTAAATTAATATAACTGGTCATTTGAGTTATAAATTATATAAATAATAATACTTGAAAATCAATTTAAAAAAACAATTCTTTTAATTTCAATATAAAACCTTATTTTTTTACTATTGTCAATGACTTAGTACCTTTTTTAACGATTAAAGATTCGGTTTTACTAAACTTTTTCAACATTTGGTATTGAAAGATTATATATAATATTTTTATAATCTATATAGATTATTAATTTTTATAAAATTCTCAATATGACTATAGTAAAATTTATAAAAATTTATAGATTCTTAAACTTGAATAAAATTTATCCCCAAATTATTAAAAGGTGTTTTATTGGAAAAGATAGAGACTTTCGTGCCAGGTCATTTAACAGGACTTTTTGAAATCTGTAATGGAAGTACTATCTTAAAGACAGGGTCTGTAGGTGCAGGTCTATCCATTAAATATGGTGTTAAGACAAGAATTGAAGTTAAAGAAAGTGATGAAAATAAAATCAAGATTTATTTTAATGATAAAATTATAGAAAATGCGAAAGTCTCAAAGTATGTTGTTGATTATTATCTAAAAACAATCCAATTACCAAAATACGAAATTAAAGTAATACATCAAATTGATTTTCCTGTCGGATGTGGATTTGGTGCCTCCGGTGCGGGTGCGCTTGGAGTTTCTTATGGACTAAATGTATTATTAAATACACAATTTACAAAAATTAAGTGCGGGCAAATAGCACATATAGCGGAAGTTGTAAATAAGACAGGGTTAGGAGACGTGATAGCTCAAACATATGGAGGAGTGGAGATAAGAAAAAAGCCGGGTGCGCCGGGTATTGGAGTACTGGATAATATTTTATATCGACCTAATTTAAAGATAGTATGTTATACAAATGGTAAAATAGATACAGCATCAATAATTGGGGATAAAAAGCATAAAGAAGTTATTAAAAAAGTAGGCAATAAATTAATTAGGAATGTTATAAACAATCCTTCAATTGATAGCTTGATGAGAACTGCTTATCAATTTGCTTTAGAAACTGAACTTATGTCGGAGGATATTAAAGAGCTTCTTGAGAATTTGCATTCTGCTGGCTATAAAAATTCTTCAATGATAATGTTAGGAAATTCAATATTTTGCATAGTTGAAAAAGAAAAAGCTGATATAGTTGCCGATTTAATAAAAAGTAATACAAATAATGGAATAATATTTATTACGGATATTGATAATGAAGGAGCAAGAATAATAGGATAGATAATATGATAGAAATACCAGATGATCACCCAAGGGCAGAATCCTTAAGAATAAGACATAAAGTTCAGAAGGGTTTTGAAGATAAGGTAGTGGCAACTGCAGGACTTTTTGCTCATGGAAGAGGAGAGGCTTTTGATTATATAATAGGTGAGAAAACTTGTCCGCCAGCTATTGAAGCAATTAAAGCGGCATTAGCCATGATCAAATTAGCAAAGCATCCTGTTTTTAGTATCAATGGAAATATAGCAGCATTAGCTCCAAAAGAAATTGTGGAATTTGCAAAAATGTCTGGAATGAAAATGGAAATTAACCTATTTTATAGAAGTGAAGAAAGGATACAAGCAATAAAAAAATATTTAGAGGAAGCCGGCGCTAATGAGATTTTGGGTACGGGCCCAGAATGGGCAACTATCCCTGAATTATCTAGCCAGAGAAGATTGGTTGATCCAAATGGTATTTTAAAGGCAGATGTTGTGCTAGTTCCGCTTGAAGATGGTGATAGAACTGAAGCTCTGAGGAAAATAGGAAAGATTGTAATTACAATAGATCTGAATCCTTTGAGTAGAACTGCTCAATGGTCAAATATAACGATCGTTGATAATTTTGTTAGAACTATAAAATTATTTATAAAACTTTGGCCAGAAATTGAAAAATTGTCTGAAAGTAAATTAAAAGAAATAGTCAATTCGTTTGATAACAAATTGAATTTAAGCAAAATGATAGAATATTCTATTAATTATTTAAAAGATATAGCCAAACAAGGTATATATATTGAAGAGGTTTTAAATTTAGGGTATAAAATTAAAGTGTAGTGAGGAAATGAGTGAAGATTTAAGTAGAAATATTAAGATACAAGTAGCACTTGATTTAATGAATTTGGATAGAGCAGTACAGATAGCAAAAGAAGCAATTGAAGGAGGAGTTGATTGGCTGGAAGCTGGTACCCCATTAATCAAGTCAGAAGGCATGAATGCTGTTAGGACTTTAAAGAAAAATTTTCCAGATAAAACGGTAGTCGCTGATATGAAAATAATGGATGTTGGTAGTCTAGAAGTAGAGATGGCTTCAAAAGCGGGCGCAGATGTTGTAATTATACTGGGAGTAAGTGATAACTCAACAATTCTTGAAGCAATCGAGGCCGGTAAAAAATATGGCTCCCAAATTATGGTGGATCTTATTAATGTTGATAACTACATTGAAAGAGCCGTTGCTCTTGAACAAATGGGAATAGACATAATATGTATTCATGTGGGTATTGATCAACAAGTCAAGGGAATGAACCCAATTAATATAACAAGAGAGATAAGTGAAGTTGTATCTAATGTAAAATTGGCTATAGCCGGTGGGCTTAATTCAGAAACAGCACCACTAGCCGTGGAAGCAGGGGCTGAAATAATAATCATAGGACATGCAATAACTGCTGCTGAAAGTCCTGCTGAAGCCGTAAGGACAATAAAAAAAGCAATACAAACAGGAAAACCAATAAAATCGAAACTTATGAAGAAATATGGAGAGGAAGAATTCCATAAAGTATTCTCATTAGTCTCGACACCAAATATTTCGGATGCTATGCATAGAAAGCCATGCTTGGAAGGAATTAGACCTGTCTGGAAAGGCGCGAAACTTGTTGGAAGAGCAGTTACTGTTAGGTGTTATAATGGAGATTGGAGTAAACCTGTCGAGGCAATTGACATAGCACAAAAAGGCGATGTTATAGTCATTGATGAGGGTGGTGGAGATATTGCAGTATGGGGAGAACTTGCCAGCTGGTCTTGTAAAATGAAAGGAATTAATGGCGTTGTAATAGATGGAGCAATAAGAGATGTCGAAGATATTGAAGAAATGAAATTTCCCGCTTTCGCAAGATACATAAAATCTAATGCGGGTGAACCTAAAGGTTTTGGAGAAATAAATATTGAAATAGACTGTGGTGGACAAAAAATTAGACCAGGTGATTGGATAATAGGCGATGATAATGGGGTTGTAGTTATCCCAAAGGAAAAGGCTCAAGAAATGGCTAATAGAGCGATTATGGTGCATGAAAATGAAAATAGGATCCGTGAAGAAATAAAAAGAGGTAGTACATTATCAAAAGTTCTAAAATTAAAGAAATGGGAAAAAGTAATAGGGTAGGTATATATAATTGAAGATAGCTATTATGGGTGCTGGAGCTATAGGAAGTTTATTTGGTGGTTATTTACAAGAATCGGGTCAAGATGTAGTGTTAATTGGTAGGTCCTGGCATATAGACCCGATTATAAAAAACGGACTTATTCTTGTCCCTTTTGGCTCGGATAAAGAACTTAATATAAAAATTGAAGCGACTACTGATCCCAATACTTGTGGGGCCCAGGATCTAGTCGTATTGACAGTAAAGGCATATGATACTAAAAAGGCATTAGAGGACGCCAGACCTTTAATTAAAGAAAATTATACAAGAATATTATGCCTTCAAAATGGTTATGGAACAGAAAATATTGCGGCTGATTTATATGGTAGAAAGCAGACACTTAGAGGTGTTACCTCTCATGGGGCATTAATAAGTCCAGGCCGTGTGGTGCATACAGGCACTGGTGAAACATATATTGGAAGATTGGATAATTCAACAAAAGTTGAGGATATTATTGAAATT
>CAZYEE010000003.1:0-45662 GCA_964646355.1 uncultured archaeon
AAGGCCTACCATCATCCTATCCATATCATAATAGCCCAATACTTCAGATGGATGCGCACCCCATGGTTCAATGCAAATTGCATCTACTCTGAACCCGGGTATTATAGTATTATTTGGAGATAAGCGCACTACCTCTCTGGGTACCATTTCTTCCGCAGATACGATTATTTTTTTACTTGCGAGAGCGCCATGTTTTACCGTCCCTAAAGCACCCCATAACTGGGCATTACCATCTTCGTCTACCCTTTGGCAATGAACGATTGCTACATCAGGCTTTATTGCAGGTACTAATAGGACTTTTTCGCCTTGTTTAAACGGATTTTCGACTATTCCAAACATTCCCTCTTTTCTATGGATCCAAATATCGGTATGTAAAATAGATGCCTTAGCTGGAAAGAAGGGTAAATTCATTGCACCTGCCATTAACATTGCAGCGACCGTATAATTTGTATAGTCATGAACTTCAATATTGTATTCATTTACACCTCTATCAAATGCTCGTAGCCCTTTAACAATTCTGTAAGACCATGAAGTTATGACTTTTTTCAGACATCCACATCCGGCCAAAAGATCTAGTTCATGCATTGTCGTTGCTTGTATTGCTGTTAGATTCTTCTTTTTTTGCCTTATTATTTCGTGTAACAGAGCATATGGTCCAGCTGTTCCACAACTGGTTATAGAAACTACATCACCATCATGAACAAACTTTTTAATTGCTTCTTTTGTCGTCATTAATTTCGGAGAGTCGACCATTTATATTATCACCTATTTTTTCCTAAAAATTCCATAAGTATATTTTAAAAATTTTCTATTCCAAGGTTTTTGACAATTTTTCTGATCAATAAAGAGAAAAATTGTAATTATTACTCAAAAATTGAATAATTTTAGATTTTGAGATAAAATTAGAAATGTAGAAGTTTAATAGTAGGTTTATATTGTATAAAAGAACTAGATAAATAGATTTATTATTTAGCTAAAAATATGAATTAAATTTTATTTGAATTACCGAAAAAAAGACATTTTTTTAACCTTTTCAATTTTTAATTAATATTTAGTTCATTCTCCAAAAATTAATGGAAAAGGTTTTTAATGAATTATCTGGTTATTGGATAGTAATTATTAATAGGATATTTATAAATCACTTAATTAAGTCGATACAATTGACAATAATTATAATGAAATTTGGTGGAAGCTGTCTAAAGAACTCAAATTCATTTAACAATTCATTACATGCAGTCAACAAATTTATTGATAATAAATTAGTGCTGGTGTGTTCAGCAATAAGTGGGATTACCAATTATTTAATAGAAACAAGTGCTGAAATTGAAAATAGAACATGCAAACCAGAAGAAAAGATTGAATATTTAAAAAATATTCATGAAACCTTAGCAAATGATATAATAAAAAACAAGGAATATCTCGCAGAGTGTCTGGAATATATAAACAACTCACTTGAGAGGCTTAAAAATACATTATATGGTGTGTATGAAATTGGAGCTACGACTCGTTCAACTGACTTTATTTTATCATTTGGAGAAAGACTTTCGACTTACATTTTTTATGAATTTTTGAGGGATAATGGATTAAATGTAGAATATAAAAGCGCCGATAAATTCATTTATACAAATATGGAATATAAAAACCAATTACCACTCCTTGAGAAGAGTAAAGAGGCGATATTAACTGAGTTTAAAGATTCAATAAATAAAAGCAAAATTTGTGTGGTCACAGGATATATTTCAAGAAACATCAGAGGTAATGTTACCACTTTAGGAAGAGGTGGCTCAGATTTGACAGCTACAATATTAGGATATAGTCTTAAGGAACTTGACAATGATGTAAAAATTATTCTATGGAAAGATGTACCCGGATTGTTGACTGCAAATCCAAAAATTGAAAAAAACGCGAAACTTATAAGAGAAATATCCTTTGATGAAGCTCGAGAAATGGCATATTTTGGCTCAAAGGTACTTCATCCTTTATGTATTATTCCGGCACAAAAAGCCAAAATTCCAATAGAAATAAGAAATTTTAACGATCAGAATTCAGATGATTACACAACTATCGGTGATTTCAAAGAGCCCCCACAAATTCATAAAGAACATCCAATAAAGGCTATAACTTCTTCAAATGCTGCAATGATTACGGTTAGTGGAGAAGCAATGGTCTCCCTTCCAGGGACAGCAGCGCGCATTTTTACTATAATGGGAGAAAATAATGTTAATGTAATTATGATTTCTCAAAGTTCTTCAGAAAATAATATAACTTTCCTTGTAGAAGATAAAGAAGATGAAATAAAAAGAGCAAAAGAAGCATTGGAAAATTCTGAATTTTTCGGAAAAGAATTTTTCAATATCAAAATCGAAGAAAATGTAAGTTTAATAGCTGTAGTTGGACCAATGGCATATATTCCAGGAGTTGCTGGGAAATTATTTAGCTTAATGGGAGATAACAATATAAATATTAGAGCGATAGCACAAGGAAGTTCTGAATTGAATATTTCATTTGTAATTAAAAGAGAGGAATGTGAACGAGCAATTAGAATAATCCATAAAGGCTTTGGATTAGATAAAGGTGATTAGACACTTGCATATCAATACACATATTGCAACTGGAATTATTTTATCTATGTTTTATTCATTTTTCATTAATAACGATATTCTAAGTATAATTATCATTTGCTGCTTTAGCTTTTTAATTGATTTTGATTTCATTTTTTCAAAATATGCTAAAAATAGAAACCACAGGATTCTACCCACCCACGGAATAACATTGTATTTAATAATTCTACCTTTTGGTATTTTTAATAGTATTTTTTATTTTGTTGGATTGGCAGGGATTTTTCATGTATTGATGGATTGTATTGATTGGGGTGTTGGTTTATTCAGTCCAATTTCAAAAAAAATATATTTTGGTATACTACCAAAACCACCTGAAAATATTATTAACGAAGAATCAATAAGGAAAAGACAATGTTGGTTTACCTTAACATATTATAGCTCAAAAATATTATTAATTGTTGAGGTTCTCGTATTAATCCTTTCTATCTTTTTAGTAATATATGTCAACTTTTCATTTTGGTGGTTTTATATACTCTATTCCTTATTTCTGATGGTTCATTTATATTCATTTTATCGTTGTAAAAAGGCTAAAAATTAAATAATATGATGAATTTATAAGAATTCAACCCAGAAAAGGTTGATAAAAATGCTTCATTCATTTCATGTTATTGAAAAAAATAGTGGAAGGTCTATTTTTTCTAAATTATTTAAGGAGTTACAAATAGATCCAGCACTTTTAAGCGGATTCCTATCAGCTATGAATACTTTTGCTATGAGTGAACTAGCTGATAAAGGTATTGAAAATATTGACATGAAACATATAAGATGGGTATATATAGATGATAAAGATCTACTTTTTATTTTAGGTGCCGATAAATATGATGAAGCAGAAATGCTTAAAAATCAATTAAAAGTATTAAAAGATGCGTTTATTGAATTTTTTTACCTTGAAAATGGATTTAATAATATAAATTGGGATGGAAATACTACTATCTTTTTAGATTTTGAGCCAATTCTTGAAGAAAATGTTAGAAGCTGGGAGAAAGCCAAACACGTCAAAAATGCAGCAGCATTAATGGATCTCTTAGATATCTATCAAGATTTATTTTCAAAACTATCATTATTCCCAGAAGCAAAACCACTAAATTTAGAAAATATTAATATAATGGAAATGGCTTTTGATGAGAAAAATGCCTCCTGGAATGTAGAAAAATTAGCGACACTGAACGAAGAAGACCTAAGATTAAAGTTGAGAGAGGTTATTAGTAAGTTTATTATCATACTTCAAAAAACAAGTAATGATTATCACCAGAAAATTAGGATGTATGTCTTTCCATATATCAGAGAAAATTGGCAACGCATTAAAGACGCAAAACTTGATGAAGATCTTATAAATATGTTTTTAATTTGAAATTTACAAGCATTTATAATTCTGAAATAAAATTATTTTAAAAAATTTTAGCTCATTTTTTTATTGTTTATAAAATAATTAACTTATAAGAAATAAAATTAAAAGTCTCAAATTAGAGTAAACTCTCTATATACAATTAGCTATAGAAAAGATCTCTGATTTTATTTTTAATTTTTGCAACCGAGTTTTCTAATAGACATATATCCTTTGGTTTTAATGGAACAGATAATTGTAAAATAATTAAAAAACCACCAGAAATCTGGAATGAACATATAGTTTTCTTTTTTGTAAATATTAAATTAAAATTAAGGTTATCTTTATCTCCATTTAATATTGTGAGTAGAAGCTGGTTTAATTTTATTTGTGCCAATGCGATCGCTGAAATTAAAGAAATATTAATAGGATAGAAGTTTTTATAATAAATGTAATTCACAATGCTTCCATTAACAGAACAGATTAAAACGTTCTCTATCTTAAAAATCTTTTGAAGCTTTTTAAAAACCTTAAATAATATCTTTTTAATTTTTTTTCGCTCATATAAATTAGTACAGCTTTGTTTAGACATTATAGAGGTTATAATTTCAACAGGAATTAATTTATCATTAGATAAAATTAATAATTTAGACATCAATTCAATTTCAAGTTTTGATAAATTTATGTTAGTATATCCATCGTCCTTTAAAACAATACATATTTTTCTAAAAGTTTCTAAGCACCCTAGATTTTCGCACTTTAAACATATCTTTGGAATAAAAAATACTGAAGCATCAAAAAAACTTACAAGCAATAATCCGTAATCTTTTTCAAGTAAGAAATAATATTGATTTGAATCTTTCAATCGTACAATTTTAATATTGAGATTATTTATTATAGATGAAATAATATTTAAGAATTCATCATTTTCTGATTGATAATTTACAAGAAATATATCATTATCATTCCCATTAAAAAAATCTATTCTTAATTTTCTAATATAATGTATTTCTCTTATTTTGTCCTTAATATCATCTTCAATTAGAGTGAAAAATTTTGTAAAATTTTTTGATTTCATTAATTATATTTTGGATATGAAATTATAAATAAATTTAAGAAAAATTATAATAAATACAAAATTAATAAGATAATTAAATTTAAAAAAAATTATAAGATAAAGATTAAAAGCAAAAAAAACATGAAAATTATATCTAAACCAAACGGAATTATTCTTATAGGAAGATTTTATTATAGGAATTTGGATATAGAACTCCTTTTTTTAAAGGGTGACCAGATCTAATGGGTAAAAATTCGAATAATCATTCAACTAATAAAAATAAAAGACATAAATTTGAATTCATAAAAAAATGGAAGGAATACAGTGAGATTACTCATGCAGGTCCTATATATCGCAGATTTTTTGTAAAGAATGGCTTTGATGGTGCTCTTACAATTCTTGGTGTGATAATAGGTGCATGGATAGCAAATGGTGGTATCTGGAATGTTCCAAGCAGCTTAATTTTTTCTGTAACCGAAGTTCAATTTATAATTTTAACTGGATTAGGTGCTTCATTATCTATGGGCATTTCAGGGCTCTGGGGAAGCTTTTTAACAGAATCAGCTGAAAGAAAGAAAGAGATCCATGATCTTGAACGCTCTATGGTAGTAAAAAGTGGAAAATTTAAAAACACCTATATTACCAAGGCTCAGAAATTCTCGGCTATATTTGCAGCTATAATTGACGGTATTTCACCCGCATTGTTTGCAATAATTTGCCTAATACCTTTTTTCATAGGATTCTTTATAGATTTAGGATATTTTATGTTTGTTGGTTCAATATTTCTGACTTATCTGATGCTATTTTTTCTGGGAGTATTCTTGGGCAGAATTTCCAAAAAAAATGTTATAATTTATGGACTTAAAATGGCAACAGCTGGAGTAGTGGTGGCATTAATTTTCATGTTTCTTCCAACTGCATAATCAATACCAATCAATTTTATAGAAAATTCAATAAAAAATAATGAACCTAGTAAAAAATTAAAATGAAAACAAGTCGGATAAAAGAAAAAATTATGTCAAACATAAATATTATTCAAATTTTTAAAAATTTAGCAATAAGACTCTTTAATTCTTCATAGGAATATACAACAGAAAAATCCGGAAATTCTTTAATGACATTCTCTGGAGGTCTAAATAATATACCATAAGTAGCTTCAGCTAACATGCCAGTATCATTATATGAATCACCTATTGCAATTATTTCATAATTCATCTCTTTAAATGCCTTTACAGTCTTTCGTTTCATATCTTTAATTCTAAGCCGATAATTGGAGATCATTCCATTTTTATCAATTTCAAGATCATGGCATAATAAAGTGGGATACCCTAACTTTCTCATAAAAGGCATTCCGAATTCAATAAAAGTATCAGATAATATAATGATTTGTGTATTTTCCCTAAGCCAGTTTAAGAAGTTTAGCGCTCCTGGAAGTGGTTCTATTTCTTCAATTATTTCCTGTATGTCTTTCAATTTTATGTTATTTTCTTTTAGAATTTCCAATCTACGCTTCATTAGTCTATCGTAATCTGGAATATCTCTGGTCGTCAATTTGAGCTCTTCAATCCCAGTTTTTAATGCGACATTTACCCAAACCTCTGGTGTAAATATTCCTTCAAGGTCTGCACACACTAAATACATAATGATATTGAAATATGACGCCCCTCATTTAAATGTTATTTTGATTATTCACAGCATCCAAATAAACATAATGAAGGGAGAAACACTCTTTTATAAATAAATTTTTTTATATAATCCAGATAATAAATACAATATCAATAAAAAGAAGTAAAAGTTTCAGTGATTTCATTGAATGTAGAAATTGAGATTGAATTACCCGATGCACCAGGCCAATTAATTAAATTATTAGAACCTATTGGAAAATACGGCGGAAATATATTAAATATTTTTCATATCAGAGACAGAATTAAAGATAATCAGGTTCCCGTTATCTGTAATTTTGACATTTCAGATGTAAATAATTTAAATAAAATCAAACAGGAATTACAAAATATGGGTATTAAAATTGTTAGATGGACCAGTGATGTAGGAGCATTTAAAGGCTATGTAATTCTGATTGGCCATGTTTTTGATTCAGATATAAATGATACTATTGACGACGTGATTAATATTGACATCAAACATATCCAAATTAGAAAAATCAATGCAATAATCAAGGATCCAGATAAGCCTTCCTCTGTAAAATTTTTAATACAAGCCGAAACTAAAGAATTACTAATGAAAGCTTATAATAAACTTGAAGAAATATCAAAAAAGAAAAATTTTCTAATGATTAAGGAATTATAGGGAAACGTAGGAAAAATGAAAGAATTTAAACTTGCTATTATTGGGTTTGGTACTGTAGGACGCTCACTTGCTAAATTAATTATAAAAAAATCAGAATATCTACGGAAAAAAATGGACCTAAAGTTAAAAGTCGTCGCTATTTTTGAATGTAATGGTGCTTTTATAAATGAGAATGAGGGGATCAACTTAAAACAGATTGTTGATATACCTCCGTCAGATTTTACTAAAATTAAGGACTGGAAACCTGATTATTTAGCTGATGACCACCTTAAATCATTAGGCTTTGATATTATGGCTGAATTGACCAAGACCAATATCAAAAACGCAGAACCCGCATATACATACATCAAGACTGCTTTAAATAATAACATTGATGTAGTGACTTCTAATAAAGGCCCCCTTGCCCTTTATTATCCTGAATTGATGAAAATTGTTAAAGAGAAAAATAGAATATTTAGATTTGAGGCATGCGTAGGAGGCGTTATCCCAATATTAGGGACTTATAATAACTTATTATTAGCAAATAAGGTGATTGCAATATCTGGTATATTAAATGGGACGACGAATTATATATTAACTAAAATGACCCTTGAAAAAATACCATTTGAAATTGCATTAAAAGAAGCCCAAGAACATGGCTATGCTGAAGCGGATCCCAGCCTCGATATTTATGGCATAGATGCAGCTTCGAAATTAGTTATTTTAGCAAATAGTATATTAGGCTATGAATCCAGTTTAAATGATGTAAAATGTCAAGGCATCGATAAAATTACTCCAGAAGCTATTGAATTAGCTCGAGAAGATGGTTACGTTATAAAACACGTGGCTACAGCTATATCTGGTAAATTAGAAGTCGCACCTAAATTAATACCTGAAGATCACACATTGGATATAAATGGTACTAAAAACATTATTATCCTGGAAACTGAAGAAGCTGGAGATATCGTAATAAGTGGTAGAGGAGCAGGAGGAATAGAAGCAGCATCAGCAGTCCTATCGGACATATTGTATATCTGTAATATAAGAAAAAAAGAAAATTAATTTATTTATCTGTTTTAAGTTTTAAATTTTCGATTTCTAATTATTAGTTTTTGGTTTTTGATTCTTAATTTACAATTTATTGTCTTTTATCATCCGTCTTTTTTATCTAATTTTCGTTTTATCATCAATCAGCCAAATGGATTCTGAAGCATATTTAGTCCGGAAATGCCCATTATTATATTACTTGTTATCACGATAAATAGGATCGTCAGAAACGATATGAGAATTGCTTTTTCCCATTCTACATCCATTAACCAGTAAGTTAAAAATATTAGGATCAAAAATGCTACATATGGGCCCAGTCCACTAAATAATGGTGTCATATTTGGTGGAATATAAATAGGTATTTGATCTAATACCATTGATAAATATGGTATTATTAGAACAATAATTATACCGAGTAATATCGAAACTCCAATCCTCCTTCCAGCTTTATGTTTTCCGGCTATAATTAATACAGATAAATACATTGCCAAAATTGCCACAACTATCGTAATTATAAGGTAAACAAGATTTATGATCCATTCCAGTTGCATTTCTATCACCAAATTGTTGAATAAACTCTTTTGGTAAAGATTATTAAAATAATAATGTTTTA
This sequence comes from uncultured archaeon, assembly GCA_964646355.1. Taxonomy (GTDB): domain Archaea; phylum Asgardarchaeota; class Lokiarchaeia; order Helarchaeales; family HEL-GB-B; genus HEL-GB-B. The sequence continues at coordinate 8,949 of CAZYEE010000003.1, forward strand.
AATTCTTTATATCTTATTTTTTTAAGATTTTAAAAATGTAATTGAAAAATTAATGTACTTTTTTAGATTATCATTATATTTACATGTTTTTTTAATTTGAAAGAAATTTATCATCATAATTTATTGTCAAACCATAAAAATTTGAATTTTCTATATTAATAAAAAAGATCATTAATGGTATTGCTTAGTATTAGAAAAATAAGCGCATAACAAATTTTTAGGAAAAATTCATTTCCAATAGAAATCTTTTTTATCACAAATTTAAATGTGTGAAAAAAAGAATATAATAAATAATGAATAAAATCAATAAAAAGTATTATATTTTCAAATATAAATTAATTTAAAATTTGCTATAATAATTAATAAAATAAATTATATTAGAAAATTATGAATTTTTATCAGATTTTGGTTTTAAGAATTCTATACCTACAACTTTACCTTTTTCAATAATCAATCGAACTTTATATTCACCGGGTAATAAATAAAATCCTTCAGGTAGATTAGTAACTTGTTCAAATTTCTCAATAGTGTGATTTTTGCCCATAATTGTGGTTGCAGTTGATTGGAACTTATAAAATTTTGATTTTATTATCGCAGCATCACTCACATACCCATCTATAGGTGGTGAATTTGATTGTATTTTTCTTAATATTTTTAATATTTCAAGAGGCGGCGGTTCAGTCCTAATATTTGTCCTGATAACTTTATCTACAACACTTTTGAGCCATTCTTCCGTATCTGCGTCGTCTTCATCTAATGTCTTTACTCGATATGCTAAATTTCGTTCTTGCAAAAGACTTCGAGAAGATCTCGCACTTGAAAATTTCAATCGAGTAGTTGCCTCTTTACCAACATAAATAAATACGGTCTTTTTTTCATGATCAAGTATTAATAAAACTTTTTTTGGATCAATTGCATCTTGAATTGAATTAACATTCAAAAATTCTGTTTCTCCAGATTCATGGACTTCATATACTTCCATTTTTATGTTCCTTCGATTTCAAATTATTAATATTTTATGAATGATTGTTTTTTATAGAATTTAAAATTTTTTATAACTTTATAGAATGAATGTAAAAATAAATTTAATCTCAAATTTGTATAAATTTCTGTTTACAATTTATTTTAAACTTATTTTAGTTTGTATTTATTATGTAAAGCTGTTTTTGATTAGAAGGATAAAATTATTATTTAAGTTCATTTACAATTGAAATATAATATTATATCAAGAAAAAAAGATTAGAAACTAATTAAAAATGACAGTAATATATGAATTTTTTAAGGAATTAGTAGAAGATATTGAACCAATTTTAAAGATTTTACCTATTAATAATCCAACAATTAATATTTTGATGCAGTATTTTCCAATTATATTTGAATCAAATATTATAATTAACGATACAAATGAACAGTTTTATTTTATAATTTCTCCGGAACATAGCTCGATAAAACGAGGAAAAAACAGATATTCATCGATGACGATCATCTCAGACGAATCCACATTCTTAAGAATTATTAGAGGAAAATCTTCAATATTACGAGAATTTAATTTTCAAAACTTATGGATATCGAACCTTAAATTTTCATATATGTATAGAATTATATTATTGGGTCTGTTGGTGCAATCCAAACAAAAATATGATAAAAGACAAAAAATTCTGAAGATGATACCTGTAAAAGTCTTAAAAAATTTTTTGACTTTCATTTTAAGCGATAAAATTTTTAAAATTATTAAATTGTTGATAAACAAATTTTCCTCTAAATTAGTTAAATTATTATTAAAATAAACCAGATTGGATTGAAAACCATGAATGAGTTGTATAAGAAAATGCTGGAATTTTGTAATAAATTTCAAAATAAAGAGTGTGAATTTGTTAGTCTAGATGTCTCTCAAGTTTCAGATTATTTTCCTGAAGGATTAAAAATGAATTTAATAGTATCTGATCGAAAAAATTTTACTTTTACAATATTTATATCTAAAAAAATATGTAAAATTATGAAAGGGCAATCATCATCTCAATTAAATTTAACAGCCAAATATGATACGTGGCTAAATGTTTTTAATGGTAAAGATAGAATTTTACGTGGTGTGATGGAAGGTAGAATTAAATTAAGAGGCATAAGACCCACTTTTAGCCAGTTGATATTATTTTCATCATTAATTTATTATTATTCAAATTATAATTCAATCCATCATTAATATAAGATTTTGATATAAAAGGTTTTGATAATATGTCAGATAAAGCTATTGCAGAGGAAATTGCTGAATTTGTCGTCAATTTAGATTATAATCAAATACCTCAACGAGTTATTAAGAAAGCTAAAGACCAAATTTTAGGAGTTATTGCTGCAATTTATGCAGGATCTAAAACACGACCAGGAAAAATAATAATTAATACAATAAAGGAATTTGGAGACAAAGAAGAATCAAGTCTGATTCCCTCTGGTTTTAAGACTTCAGTAAGAAGCGCAGTTCTTGGTAATTCCAGTGTAGGCGTAGCCCTTGATTATGTAGATTATTTATTAAGTGGTCATACAGGTGTATCAGCAGTACCAGTCTCACTTGCCGTGGGTGAAAAAATAGGAGCCTCAGGGAAAGATGTAATAGTTGCTCAGATTATAGCTAATGAAATAGAAGGACGGCTTGGTACCAGCGTATTTTTAGGGCCTCAAAATGGTCAGCTATGGAGCTATATACATTTAATAGGAGCTGCTGTAGCGACTTCAAAATTATTTAATTTGAATGAAGATCAAGTTGCTAATGCAATAGGCATAGCATTGGCTCAAAGTACATATACAATATTCAGAGGCTATTTTGCTATGGCTAAACTTTTAGTAAGTGGTTTACCCGCTCAAATAGGAGTTCAGGCAGCATTATTAGCTAAAAATGGGTTTCGAGGAGCACATGATATAATAGAGCATCCATTGGGTTTTTGTAATTTAATGGCAGATATTCCACTTAAGTTTATGGTCAACTCAGGATTAGGAAAAGCATGGGTAACCGATACATTATGCTATAAAATTTATCCAGGATGTGCTTATGTAGATGCTCTTATCGATTGTATTCTTGAAATCCAAAAAGAAATCGAAATTGAATATAGGGAAATTGAGGAAATCCAAGTGTATTCTAGTATTTTAACCACGGCTATGGATGATTTTGCGGCACCATTCACTACAATTGAGGCATTAAAACGAGAAGGAACACATGTAGCACTAAACTTTACTGTTCCTTATACAATAGCAGCTACTTTAATTGATAAAGAATTAACGCCACGTCAATTTGAGGAAGATAGATATCTTGATCCTGAAATTCACAAGCTCGCTGAAAAGGTAAGGATTATACCCGATTCTAAAATGTCATATGAAATATTGGGAACACTTCCTGCTATAAATATTCCAAGCCTTAAAGATATTATTACTGGAAAATTTTCACTTGAGGACGCAAATCTTGAAAAAATTACTGTGGCATTTGCAGGTGCTGTAAAAATTAAAATGAAGAATGGAGAGGAATATTATAGAAAACAGAGCATTCCGTATGGCGCACCTGGAAATCCATATGATTTAAAGAAGAAATTCACACAAGAAGCTCAATCAATCATTTCTCAAGAAAAAATAGATAACTCTATCAATAATATATTGAATATAGAAGATATTGAAAATATCTCATATCTGATTCGTGAACTCTGTATATAAACAATTTCTATTGGAATTTATTCCAATAAAATTATAAAAATTGGAAATTTTCAAGAACTTTTTAACAAAATTCTTTATTTATACATCTAATTCAATAATATAATTAAATTATTGTTTTATTTTTATTTGGTTAATACATCCAAACTTTATTTTATAAATCACCATTCAATCGATTAATAATAGGGTATAATAGTGTTATATAAAAGGTATAAAATTCATTTAAATTAAAAAATCAAATAATCAAATAAAAAATAAGACTCGAATTTTGTAATACTTAAAATCTCAATATCGGCTTGTTATTGTGTATGATACAATTTTTTTAAGGTAATATAATTTTTATTAAAATGATAAAAAATTTAGTTAAATATCAGTAAAATAAAAATAAAATTAGAAAAAGGGTGGTCAGGCGTGAAAAAGTTGGAGAAATTGAATTGAGGGAGAAATATGGCTAATTTTCTCAATATATTGGTGGAGCCTGACCCTATTTTTAGATGTTTAAACTCAAAATTAATATATTCAATAAATTATAAAAAATTTTGGAATAGAATTTAGGATTTTTTATATAATTAAGATGAGATAATATTTTCAACCAATCCTCAAATTAAAATTCTATATTAATAGAATAGAAGATTTATTCAATAAATTTGATAAAAAAAATCATTCTAGGTGAAATATTATTTTTTATTAAAAAGATTATTCATAAAATTTTAAGAATTCATAAAAATACAATAAAATTAGATTTGAAAAATTAACTAAAATAATATATTTTTCTATTTTAGGCATAAAATATCAAAAAATTTTTGATAATAATTTAAATTGGATAAATTAAATTCTAGAAAAAATGTTATAAAGATTTAAATATTGATTATATCACTTTTTCAGTAAACAAATTGACAAAAATTTTATTAAATTGATTTATAATTTATTTTTCAAAAAATTATAATGAAAAAAATTAAAAAATTCTGAAATTTCAATACAAGAATAAAATAACTAGTTCATTAAATTAAATGAATGAGAAATTCACATAATATTACCCCGAATTCAAAAAATATCAATAAAACACATAAAGATAATCAACTTACTTTAAATATTAAAATTAATTAATATATGGTAGTGAAAAATTTTCTTCACACTTGGAATAAAAATAATAAATGTGACAGAATAATGAGCGTTAATAACGAAATAAAATATGATTTCGATAATAAGCCGCTATCAGAGATTCTATTAAGCGAGCTTAAATATCTAAGACAGCGAGCAGGTATTAGAGTCAGTTTAGTTTTATCTCAAAGTGGTAAAATTTTATCAATACACGAAGATGCGGCATATGTACCTAATGAATTAAGATATGGACCAAGAAATCAACATATAGATAAAGAATATTTGGCTAAATGGATAATATCATCGTCTAGAACGATAGAATTTGTATCAGAAAGGATTTTTAAGAATGGAATTAAATTTATCATATTAGAAGGTAATGACAAAGAAACAGCAATGATTGTAAATGTTCGAGATAATAATAATGGAGTATCGTTTATTTTAATGGGATTATTATCAAAAAAAGGTTCAATTGGTCTGGGTTATCAAGAAATAAAAGAAAGTTCTGAAAGAATAAAGGATATTTTAATAAAATACAAAAATTACCAAACACAAAATTTATTTTAACATATATGGATCTGGTTAAGATTAATAAAATAAATATATTGGATCAACCTTTTAATTATAATTAGAATAATTAAGTTGATTTTAATTTAATTGGAAATTTAAATTAATGTTATTGTCTTAATAAGGTTATTAATATTCTAAGAAGAAATCTGATTAATCCATTAGGAGTCATTAAAAATTGGCCGAATTCACGAGATTCATTGAAGCGATGTCATCAGAAGCAACAGAAACAAAAATTAATGAGCTTTCTGAGATATTAAATAAAGTTTTACAGATAATTACGAAGGCATTAGATGATTTAACGATTAAAATGGTCAAATTAGAGGAAAGAGTAAATATGTTATCTCAAAGGATAGATAATATTCAATTAAGAATACAAAAAATAAATACAAATATGCCTAAACCAGAAGATATTCAGGTTATGAGTACTCCCGAAATGAATATTCAAAAAGATGCTCGTGAAGGAGCCCAAGCTACTCAGAAAATAGAATCAAAAGCCCAGCGCCCTGTATCTACTCGAGCTGCAGTAAATGTGGAACTTAAAGAATTATTTAGAAAATTAAAAAGTAAAAAGAGTGGGTAAAATGAGTGAAGATTTTTTAAATGCTCTTTTAAAGTCGTCAAGTACTTCAATTGATGAAAAAATTAAGACGTTAAGTTCAGTTTTAGATAAAATTATGGAGGTAGTAATAAAATCAATTAGTGGATTAGAATCACAAATCAATGCCTTTGAAAAATGTTTAGCGGGATTTGAAACTAAGGTTGCTGATCTTGAATCCAAATTAGATTATTTAGAGAGTAGACCTAAGGCGGTTGTTTATCCATCTGCCAATGCACCTCAAGAAAAAAGTATGGGTACATCTGCTGGATCGCCTATTAAAGCTGCTCCATCTCCTCGATCACCTTCAAGCCCTCCGGCTATACAAGCCCAAAAACCCGCCCCCTCAGCTCCTCCACTCAATCCAAGGGCGGCGTTACAATCTGAACTTAAAGCTCTTTTTTCAAAAATGAAGCGAAAATAAAAAATGATTAAAAGATTAAAAATTTTAAAAAGATTTAAACCAAAGTTAAAAATCGTTGATTTAATATAGAATTAGACTAATTCTAATCCCAGTTATAATAAGCTCTAAATTAAATTTTAAAAATAATATAATATTATTAGTCATTTATTTTATCATTTAAATAACTGAAGTATTTCATTTGCACCGCTTTTTAGCGCAAGTCCGGCTAATTGTGTAGATGAGTTTGGACCGATTTGAGCTATTATTAGAAGTCCTGATTTTTTGTTAGGTATTTGAATTGGAGTTAAGATAAGTTTTCCACGTTCTCCATCAATAGTAGAAAAAGTTTTTCCTATATTAAATACTTCTCCTGCTGATCTCCCAGCCAGAGCAATCATTGAAGATATTAAAGCGCCCATTTTTGAATCTATTTCATCTGGAAAATTTGAGAATAAAATCCTGCCTTCCGTGGTAGCAAGAAGCGTTGCAATCGCCCCAGCTTTTGTTTTAGTAGTAGCCATAATTTTTTCTAATGCCTTCATAGTTTCTTCATCATATATAGGTACTTCCTCTTTTGGGCCGACTAAGAATTTGCACATTTTGTCGCCCTTGGCGATACATTCAGTTTCTACAATCTCCAACTCGGTCTCAAAAAGATGTTCTGCCATACCTCTTAAAATTCCCTGTATTCCAAAACATGATGCCATGCCTTCCTCATAAGCTTCAGGTGAATTTTGAATCTCAATATAAACTGTTTTTTTATCTTCATCAATCTTGATATTTCCAAGAGTAGCGCCCCAGCCACCACGTTCTAAGCTTCGGAGAATGAATTTGAAAGCAGTTAATTTATCAGCTTTTTTCTTTGTTATAACAAGGTCCATAAATTTTTTACCAATATCAATTCCCGTTTTAATATATACCGACCTAATACCATCTTTAAGCATATTATTTGCAGTTCTATAAAGCTGTTTAAAATGCTCGATATGTAGAATTATAATTCTGAAATTGAATCCCTTAATTTCTCCTTTAAAAATTGAAAAATCTTTGAAAGTAAAGTTCTTTGTTTCTTCTAATAAACCCATTTAATACACCTTACATATTCTCAAAATTATGAAAATAAAAATATTTGGATAAAATTAGTTAAAAAAATTTATACTCTAGTTATTTTAGTTGATGATGCCATCCAAATAGGTCCAATAATCTCATGGATTAAAGATACCAGAGTTTCTTGTTGAGATACAATAGCTGTGAGTTGTGATAAATCATATTTATCAGAGTATGGAGCGATTAAAACTTCTTCACCATCTCTGCCTACAGCGAATAGGTTCATTTCAGGTCTTTGTCGTATTTGAACATTTCCTAATTCAAGTAGTTCTCGGACTTGATCTTTAGCTTCTGCTAGAATTCGTGATGCTACAATAATTCTAATCCTTCTACTCGCATTTTTTATTGCTTCAAGAGGTAGATCATTGAAATCGGGTGCAACTATTGAAACTGTGGACTTGGTACGTCTCAGGATATCAGTTATATATTCTTTGATTGCCTCCACACCCACTAAAGGCCAAGTGAGTTCTCCCGCTTTAGCTAGAATATTTGTAGTTTCTTGCCAGACTGCTCTAAGCAATTGACTAACTTTTAACGTTTCACCTTCCGCTTCTCTGAAGGTATGAGCTGCATCATTATTTGTATTGGTTAATCTATTAGTCAATATCTCATCAGTTTCGTCCAATTTAGCAGCCAATTTTTCATTTAATGTGTTTGCATTTGATTCATAATCAGTTTGATGTTGACTTGCCAATTGAAGTAAATCAGTCTCAAGCTTTGCAGCATCAGCTTGAAATCCAGCAGCATGGTTTGAAATGGTTTCTTTGCATTCTTCATAGGTTTTTGTAGTTAAATCCTTTATTTTTTCTAAATATTGATTATCAATTTCATTTATATCCTTCTTTATCTGGTCAAACCCTTCGGACATAGTATTTGAGACTTGTTCTTGAACATTTTTTGCCATCTCAAATACTCTATTATTATCATTATCGACGAATTCCTTAATTTTCGTTTTCATTTGATTGAGTGATTCATGACCGCGAACCTTTACATCGTCAACACGTTTGATCTCGGTCTGAACTACGTTTGCAACATCTTGTTTCTTTTCATCTACACCATTATTCATATTAGCAGTGATATCATCGAGCTCCTTTAATTTGTCAGTATCTATTTTCTGTAAATTGTCTTTATGCTCCTGAATTATGTTAGCCAATAAGTCAATAGATTTATTTCTAATTTCATGAGATTGTTTTTCAACATTTCCTACACGAAGATCAAGTGCCTTATAAAATTCATCCCGCATAGAATCTAATTCATTTTGATATTCTTTTATTCGATCGTCAAGGGTGTTGGATAAAACTTCTTCTAATTTACTTGTATCCTCTTGTAGTAGTTTGTTTTGATTAGAAAACTTCTCTAGAAATTCGCTTTTGAGCTGATTTAGAGTATCATTAAATCTTTTAATTACATCATCCGTTCTACTAGTAATAGAATCCTTCATTTTATAGAAATCAAGTTCGATAGCTTCTACTTGGGAATTTATAATCTGTTGTGATTGGTCTCCGTATTTTGAAGCATTTTCTCTAAACCAAGATATATTATCTTCAGTCTGTTTAACAAAAACAGAGTAAGCATCCTCTTTTTTCGAATTAATTATTGATATTTCATTGGCTATTATTTCCTCTAATTTAGTATTTGTCTGATTCATCATATCATCTATTGTACTATTGACCTTTTCTTGTTTATCCTTAATTTCTGCATCTACATCTCGAATTAGATTTTTGGATTCTTCATTTATGGTGTTAATTAATTCTTCATTAATTGATCGTTCTTCCTTTAATTTTTCATTTAATGATTTGATTGCTCTATCAATAACCTCTTTAATTTCGGGTCTATCTTTAGCAATTTCATTTAACTCGCTTTCTACACCCTTCTCCCAATCTTTTATTACATTTATAGTGTTTTTAATTTTTTCAGTTGTGGTATTCTTTAGGGTATCAATCCGCTCTTGGATTTTATCATTAAGATTTTTGGAGAGATCCTTAACTGTAGTCTTAATATTAGATTTTATGTCCTTTAATGCTGAACCTGTCTTTGATTTGAGGTCATCTAAGCTTTTATTTAAATTTGTTATACTTTCAGTTAAAGATTGATTAAAATTATCCCGAGCTGTATTTGTTTCGTTTACAAGTTGATTCAATCTTTCATCGAGGTTTGAAGTCAATGTTTTTTCTAATTCGGTTGAGCCATCCTGTAATCTCTTAATTTGAGATGTGAACTTATCAAGAAATTCCTGTTGAATACCACCAACTAATTCTTTAAATCTAGATGTTAAATCATTGGTAAAATTATCTACATCGTTAGTAAATTGATAATAATCAGAATCTCGCTTTGTTATTTCATTATTAAAAAGCTTTTCTGCTGTTTCGCGGAAATGTGCAGCTCTATTTTTAAACCATTCCATATGATTATTTTGTGAATTTTGTATTTCGTTTCTAAGCTCTTTATCTTTTTCCCATAAAGCTGCAATTTCTTTATTAATCATTTCAAGAAATTCGTCTGACAACTTTTTATGCCAATTATCATATGCGGTGTAATTTTGTTCTCGATTTGTGTTAATTATATCGTTAACACCTTTTACATAATCCGCAACTATTCTATCAGTAAATTCATCGAAAAAACCATCAATTCTTGTATTAAGCAGATTTAATCCTTCAACATTTTCAGCGGCAACTCGATCCAAAATTTCATTTGCATAATCATCAAGCACGTTATCAATATTTCCATTCAAAGTATCAAGCGCAGTTTTATGTTCCTCAGCCGCTTTATCATGAATTTCTTTAGTTTTTGACATTAATTCGTTATATCTTTTTTCAAGATCTTCAGCAAGTTTGCCTTCATATTCATGTATTAAATTATTATGATCATCATTTCGTGCATTAAAATTGTTTGTTATCTCCTCTTTTCGTGCTTCTACATCAGAGTTTAATTTTATAACTTGGTTGGTAATTAAATTGGAAATACCATCTCTTGCATTAATTGTATCCTTAGCAAACTGTTCTAACTGCATATTAATAGCTTCAGCAACTTGATCTTTAAGTGTTGTAATCTCTTGTTTTAAATCATTGATATGATTTTTAATGTTAGTATCAAATTCCTCCCTTTGTTTAATTGTCTTTTCTCGATATCCGTCCAGAAATTGTGTAAAAGCCGAATATGGGACAACTGGCATGTATCTATATATGTCTTTAGCAGCTTCTCCAATAGCTACAGCCAAATTGTTATCAATAAATTTTTGTATCGTATTTCTAGCTTCTTCCATTGATATACCTGCTAATGCAGCGAGAGAGGATTCGGTAATATAACCTTTTGCATATAAAGCTACAAAAGCTCTTGCTTCAGGTTCTGTAAGTTCTATTCCACGATCCTTAAAAGCTTCCATAATTATTTGAAACATATTTTGATTTTGTTCTGCCATATATTATCTCCTCCTTATGAAGTACCTCCTTCTATTGCAATTTTTGATCTATTTAATTTATCAACAAAATCAGATAATCCAAGGTTTTGGAATTTCTGAATAGATTCATCTAAAACTTCTTTCGCTTTGTCTATTTGACCCAGCGAGGTATAAGTATTAGAAAGATGCGTATAGAATTGCCAAGCATAAAAATATTCCTCATTTGATAAGAATACTTCCGCTGCTTTTGATAATACTTGAATAATATCATCAGTAGAATTTGCTTCCTCAAAATATCGCTTAGCACGTGTGAAATTGGCTCGCGCTAATGGAAATGCTTTGTCCTTGATACATATATCCGCTTTTTCAACGCATAAATTAGCCAATTTTAATGTCAAATCACGAGCTTTTTCTGTTTCACCCAAGCTTTTATTCACATCAATTGCTTCAATAAGAACATCCCTTGCATAATCAAGCAATCCTTTCTCAATAAATTTTTCAGAAAATGTTTCTAAAATATTTGCAGCTTTCTCCTTTTCATTGACCTTAACTAAACTTTCACCTGCTAATAGAATATATTTGAAAACTTCATTATAATACTCATATTTATAATAATTCATTGCAATGTCATAATAACCATTTGCAATATGTTCGACAGCAGACACAAGACCTGCTGTTAAAGAATCAGATCTCAATCGCTCTAATTCCTTGAATTGAAAATCCTCTAATAATCTTCCATTCTCCGCTAAATTCATTGCGATTTTTATTAAGCCTCTAACTTGAGCGTCAACTGCGATATCACCCAAGCTACTTCGTAAATATATCCAAAAACTATCTAAAGTAACATAGTAAACATTATTCTCTTTACTGAGGTATTTTCCGACCATTTTTTCAAGAATAGGTTTAGTTTCTTCATTTGATGCTCCGATAGATCTTGCAATAAGATCCACATCAGCAAAATTTGCGTTTTCCATTGCAAAAGCCTGTAAAACCTTCCTTTCTTCCTCCGTCAATCCTTTCAATTCTCTGCCAAACCCTTCCTTAACACCACCTTCCGCCTTAAACCAAACTTCCTTACCTAGCTCACGAGCTTCGCCCCTATTTTCATAAATCCAACCAGCATTATACACGAGCATTAAAGGAATGCCACCACTGTGTCTTATTAAATTCTCTTTAATCTCATCACTGAATTTAATTCCAGCGGCTTCGGCTCTTTTTTCAAGCAATTCAAGTGCATCCATATTATTTAAGGTGGGAAGTCCGATCTCATGAAAATCTTTAAGTGTGTACCTAATCTTTGGATAATATTTTTCCCAAACAGATAATAGGAATAAAATAGGCATATTAGGATTTTTAACATCATTTCTTACCGCTTCTGTAATAGCCTTAAGGACATCAAACGCACTATCATAGTTCAGCATAACGAATCTTTCGGCCAGATTTGAAATAACTAATATCCCTTTCTTGTTAAACTTTTTACCTTTAATGTTTTTGATTACCTTGGGAATTTTCTTAACAATTTTCTTTAAAAATGAGTCAATATATTTAGTCATGTCAATAATTTCATATGCACTTTTCAATAACGGTGCTTTCTTTCCTGGTTTGGTTATAGGCTTTCGTTTTTCTGGTGGCTTGGTGATCTCATCGAGTTCATTACTTATAATGTCAAAATAACCTTCTATATTAGTTAATGGAACATCATACCTTATTATCATGAAGTCATTAGATTTGGCTAATGATTCAACTTGTGATAAAAAACTTTTTCTCCCAATACCTTCACGACCGTGTATAATTAATCCATGCGAAGTATCTTCACCATTTGCTATCTTATTTAGTATATCTAAAATTTGGTTTTTCTCTCTTTTTCTTCCGACAAAGAATTTCGGTTGACATGGTTCTAATTTAAAGGCTTCACTCATTTCAGTTCCCTCATTCTTTTTGATATGTTTCGTATCATTTTAAGATAAATGAATTTTTCAATTTTTACATACTACATTCTGTTTTTATATTTATATGTTTAATTTATAAATTAGGTTAGTAATTTGTATTTTACTCTTATTATAAATGATTATTTATTGTTTCGGGTTATTAAAAAATAAAAATAATACATCAGATTTATAATTTAATTTTTAATATGATAATTTTTTTAACCGAATATTTCCTAAACTCATTAAAATAGAAAAAAAACACCTTTATTAAACTTTAAATTGATATTTATTGAATATATTTAACATTATTCTGTAAATTGCATTATAATTTTTTTCTGCTCTAATAAATAAATTATTTACCAAAAATAATCAGGTTTGTTTATGACGGAAAAATCGTTTTAAAAGCATTTCAAACCTCTATTTGGTCATATGTATAATTTTTCTGAAAAATATTGACATGAACTTCCGAAAGTGTGGGTATTTTGAGAATAGAAATGATTTCTTTATCGATCCAATATAATATTATTAATAATTTGTGAGTTAAACTAAAAATAATTTATTTTTTTTTAATTACGAGAAAAAAAACCGTTATATCTAAATTCATCATTGAATTTAATAATCATTTGAAATATAAATAATAAAATATGTCGGAAATTTTCATCCAATTAATAATTAAAGCAATCTTTAAGAAAGTTAGGGCAATATTAAGGAATTTTGACTGGTTAAAAATTAGTTAGATCATAAAAAATCAAAATTAGAAGGAAATTTTCTTGTAAAAACACAAGTTTATGGTTTGAGTTTAATTTAACGATAACTAATTCTTGAATTGTTTAATCTTGTTAAACTCCCCAATTCAAAACTTTTCTATTAAATTTTGCATAAAAGCATTGTAATAAAAAATATTAGGTCTTACTTTTTCAATACCTGTTCTATTTTTTCAACAGTCCGTTTCATGTCAAGAAATATTAGTCCTAGCTTTACATTTTCCGTTGCACTTACTGTTAGCACTGCATTTTTTTCTGGGCCTGCTGCCATTGATATAATATAACCTTTTTGTCCCCTTACAAAAACCTGTTCAAGTTCTCCTTTACCCAGCTCAAATGCAGCACGCTCTCCTAAACTCAACATTGCTGCGGTCATAGCAGCTACTCTTGTTTCATCGACATCTCTTGGTAATGCTGATGCTATTGGTAGACCTTCTGCACTTACTATAGCTGCCGCTTCAATCTCTGGTATAGAACTCTCTAACTCCTTCAGAATCTCTTCTAACGTTGTAGGATTATCTGACACCTTTTAAATTCACCAAGAGTATTATTATTTGATCTATATTATTGTTTTTCATTTATATTTTAATAGTAATATTATGCTCATTTAATATAATTAATTTCTACTTAAAAATGTTGATGTATATGTTTTATCAATTTACTAATATTTTATAAACTTTTTAGCTAACTTCTTTAAAACTTTGAAATGATTATTTAAATAGACATTTTTAATATTTTATAAACATTTTTTGTAAAAAATTTTTGTAATTTTTAAAGAGGAATATGTATTTATTAGTAATTAACAAATCTAACAATTATTTGATCGAATAAAAATGAAAAGAAAAAAAATCTCCAAAAATTAAATATGATAATAGAAAAGTTTGTGATCTTCTAATAAATTTCTATTTAAAAAATCTGGACGCCATGTTCTTTTTGAACTATCAAAATGTACTCTTCCTCCGGAGCTACAAGAATTTCCCCATCTTTGGTTGTAATTGTAATAAAGGACATTACGTCATCTTCGCTATTTTTAAGAGAATTTACAACGTTTTTACATTTTCCTACTAAGCTCGTAATATGAGCAGCTATTTTTTCGGTTTGTTCTGTTTCATATGTTGAAGATATCGGAAGTCCTTCAATGTTTGTAACAATAACGCCTTTTACGCCTTCAAATTGTTTCAACTTTTTTAGCGTTTCTTCAAATATTGTTCGGTTTATCAATTTTAAGTCCTCGTTTAAGGTTAAAATAATAATTATAATTTTATCTGTTTGTATAAATATATTCAAATTAATATAAACTTAACTAAAGTAAAGGTTTAGCTTTTTGTAAATTTGAATTTCCTATAGTATTAAATAAAATAATTTTATAAATATTTTATTTTTTACATATATTAATTAACTTATTTAAAGATAGAATATTAAATTTGTTTTTTAAGGGATTAATTTTGAATATTTATCTTATATTATTTTTGGGAAATTTTAGGTCATTTAATAAATTATTTTTGTTGATTATATCCAAATTGAACAAAAAATCACAATTTTTAAATATTTTTTTAAAAAATTTTTTTTAAGTGATTTAATGACAAATCATATTAATGAAAAAAACATTTTTAATTAATAATTTAGGATTTATTCAATAAACAATTGGTTGGTAGTCATGGTCGATAAAGATAAAATAGAACAAGCACTTGCAACGATAATGGACCAGATACCAGAAGTAGAGGGGCTTATAGCCGCAGATATGAACGGTAATGTTATAACAGGACAGACAATAACTGCTATGGACCATTCAAAAATAATTGAGAATACATTGAAAGTGATAGAAGCAGCAAAAGGTTTAAGCACTAATATAGAAAAAGGCAGTGTTAGTGAAATCAGAGTAACTTCTGATGATGGTTTTACAATTATTATAATAGGAAAAGAACTCATATTTACGGCAATAACAGGTACTGATGCGGCTTCTTCACTCGGTTTAATCGTGAGAAATTTATCCGTTGCCTTAAAACAATTATAATTATATTTCTATTTTTTAATTTATATCTAATGGATAAGTTTTTAGTTTATTAAGATAGAAATTAAAGATTTTTAATTATAACAGAATAAACTTTTCAATAAAAAATTTAAACATGCTTTTTCTGACCGAATTTTTTTAATTATATTCATAAATATGATAAAAAGAAAAATAAAATGATAAGAAACAGAGAAGGGGATATAATAAATGATTAATGGGATACAATAAATGATTAAAAAATTATCAGATATAAGTTTAGTGTAATAAATATACTTATAACTCCAAGTAGATCCGATAAAGAATTCATTAATGGGCTCGTAAGATTATCAGGGTCCAGACCTTTATAAAAACTGATAAAAGCGACGGGGATTGTGACTAAGAGACATATAATGAAATCAATTAAACCTGCAACAGTACTAAAGAAGAGGAAGTCCAAAATAGTAAGATTTGTTTTCAGATTAAGTAAAAAAACAGTAAAATAGGAAGTAATACCTATTAATACAGAAATGAAAAATGCTAGAGTTAATAACGCAATTAGATTATTTTCTAGGAAAGAATATCGTTTTATTTTTGGTTCTATAAGTCCTGAATATAAAGCGGTTGTAATTCTCATACCAAAAATAGAGCTAATATAGCCTCCAAGTGCCATAATAGCAGGAGTTATTATTAAAACACCTATAATAAATTCTTTTTCTAAATATCTCTCTGAAAAATTAAGTAGAAATCCTGCAGTAGTTCCAAAACACATACATAAAGTTAAAATAGGTACCATTTGAATGATAGTATCTTTTATTTCTTTATTTATCATATAATAACCCCCAAACCAATTATCTCCAGAAATCCTATAACAATATAAAGTATAACAATGGTCAAAATATCCCCAAGAAATCCTAAAATCGGGACAACTATCGCATCAGGGTTCAATCCATATTTAAAAGTTAGAATTGAAATTAGAATGGTTATAATAGTCATTACAGATCCAGCAAGAATGCTTGTTAAAAGAGCTATAAGAATAAAAAAAATAAGCCCAATATTAGGAATATTAAAGATTATGCAAAATATCCAAACAAAAGACCCTAAAATGATTGGCATTATTATAATAATTATTATCGTTGCATAAAAATCATCTTTATATTTTTTTGTATTATGTCTTAATTGTGGTTTAACAATCCCTAAGTGAAGTGCGGTACTTAATTTTGCCGCAAAAGCACTAGAAATATTTCCCCTTAATTCCATCATTGGTGGAATTAATATAAGAATACCAGGAAAATAAGAATGATAAAATATTTCACCCAATAATGAGCCCACTATTATTTCAATTATAGTAGCAAGGACGAGGACTACTATACTTGAACGAATATATGATGTAATCTCCTTTACTCGTCTTCTTGTTTTCATTTTTAGTCCTCGTCTGGCTCATTTTTGTAGTCTTCACTTGTTTTCAGCTTGTTATATATTATAATTTATTAAAAAATTATAATTAAATCAATCCAATAATAATTCAATATAAATTTAGATTCAGATATTATAAAAATTTTTATTATTTTATTAAAAATCTTAATTTTATTGTTAGACAACAAAACAATAAAGATAATTCAGCTCTAAATAGTTTTAATTTAGTGTACCTTATTCATTTATAATATAATTTCCTAATATTTTTAGTGAAAAAATCTATATCATTTGGATATGATGTTATCTGTTGATGTCTGATATCTAAAATTTGAGGATGATTTTAGATAGATTGATGTTAAAATTAGAAATAGAAATCAAATCGATTCAAACAAAATCAACATAATATAGATAAAGATTGATTGAATGTTAAATAATATAAGAAAAAATAATTTAAAATACCATTTAATGCTGTTAAATCATGTTGGTACTAATTCGCGGACTGATTTTTTAATGCGATCTGGATCAGGAACGACAAATCTCTCTAAATTTGGAGTGAATGGGATAGGAGTAGGAAAACCACCTAGGGTTTTAATTGGAGCATCTAAATAATCAAAAGCTTCATCAATAATAATTTTAGTGATTTCACCAGAAATTCCGCCTCTTGAGACTGCCTCATGAACTATTAAAGCTCTTCCTGTTTTCTTGACCGAATCTACAACTGTTTTTTTATCAAATGGAACTAAAGTGCGGGGATCTATAACTTCAACTGAAATTCCCTCTTTTTCAAGTTCATTTGCTGCCTGTAGACTATACCAAACCATCATAGAGGTGGCAATTATAGTAATGTCATCGCCTTCCTTTTTTATATCAGCGACCCCGAACGGAATTGTATATTCCTCTTCTGGGACTGGGCCCTTTTTCTGATATATAAACTTATGTTCGAAAAAAAGTACTGGATCAATCGCTCTAATTGCAGTTTTAAGGAGTCCTTTAGCATCATAAGGCATACTCGGCTGGACTACAATCAATCCCGGAATATGGACGAATAGAGCTTCAAGACTTTGGGAATGGTGCGAGGCATAAGAACCACCTGAACCAAATGGAGTTCTTATTACTATTGGGACTGATGCTTGTCCACCAGACATATATCGCATTTTAGCTGCTTGGTTAGCAATTTGGTCCATTGCCAGTAAAATTAGGTCACCAAACATTATTTCGACTACAGGTTTTAGTCCAGTCATGGCAGCACCGATCCCGCATCCGACGAAACTATTTTCAGAGATTGGTGTATTTCTTACACGTTCGGGTCCAAAAATCTCCTCAAGTCCTTTTGTTACCTTAAATGCACCTTGCCATTCTTTGCCGATATCTTCGCCCATCAGTATAACATCGGGATCTCTTTCCATTTCTTCTCTTAATGCTTCATTCAAAGCCTCTACATATTTAATTTCTCTCATAGAATATCCTCCACATAAACATCTTCTAAGGATTCCATATTATCAGGAAATGGACTTTCTTTTGCAAATTCTACTGCGTGTTCGATCTCCTCTTCAACTTTTATTTCGATCTTTTTAATAATTTCAGCGTCAATATTTCGTTCTCCAATCAGAATTTTTTCTTTAAAATTTTTTATACAATCTCGTTTTAGCCAATGTTCCACTTCCTCTTTTGGCCTGTATAGAGCGGGGTCAAACCTAGAATGTCCTTTTATTCTATAAGTTTTGCATTCGATTAAAGTTGGGCCTCCATCATTTCGTGCCTTTTCAATTGCTTTTTTTGATTTTTCATATACATCTAAGACATCCATTCCATCAGCTACCAATCCTTCTATTCCATATGCTACTGCTCTTTCAGCTATATTTGGATTACCTGAAACTTTTCTGATATCTGTGCCCATCGCATAAAAATTGTTTTCACAGACAAAGATCACTGGAAGTTCCCAAGCTGAAGCCAAATTAATACTTTCATGAAAGGTCCCTTGGTTGGACGCTCCATCTCCAAAAAATGCGACGCTCACCCGACCCGGATATTTCATTTTACAAGATAACCCGGCTCCTACAGCTATCGGGATTCCTCCTCCTACAATTCCATTAGCACCTAGCATTCCTACATTAAAATCAGCAATATGCATTGAGCCACCTTTTCCTTTACAATATCCAGTTTTTTTTCCAAATAATTCAGCCATCATTTTATTTATATCTGCACCTTTCGCTATACAATGTCCATGCCCTCTGTGTGTACTAGAAACGAAGTCATCTTTTTTCAAATTAAAACATACACCTGTAGCTACTGCTTCCTCTCCCGCATATGTATGTAGGGTGCCTGGTATAAGGTTTTGTCCAAGTAAATCATAGGCGGTAAGTTCAAACTGTCTTATTCTATACATAACCTCGAATATTTCTAATAATTGTGCGTCTGTTAATTCCTCTGACATTTTTTAACCATCTGTATAATTTTTAATTGAAATAATAATCAATATATGATTAAAGATTTTTAATTTTTAAAATTTAAAATGATTATTAATTATATTTCCAAATTTGATATGATTATAAAACATATTCGCAAAAAAGACTTAAGTTAAAGAATTTATTATGTTATCAATAAAATTGATGATAATTACCTCTAATAAGAGGATAATCACCTCTAATAACTTAATTACATATATTTTCTATGAAAAAAAGGAATGTAGCATTAATATTATAAAAACTAATTTCTATATTGAAATTATTGGTATATTTTAAAGTCCAATTAAATAAGGAAATAAGGAATAGCAATGAAAGCAAATGTATATTATGATATAAATGATTTTAGATATGAAGACATGCCAATTCCAGAAATTTCAGAAGATGAAGTTTTAATTGAAATGAAAGCGTGTGGGATTTGCGGTACAGATATACATAAAGCAGTATATAAAACGGTTAAGACTCCTATTGTTTTGGGACATGAAGTATCAGGAGATATAATAAAAGTAGGAAGTAAAGTAAAAAATTTTAGCGAAGGAGATAGAGTAGCTGTAGCACATCATTCTCCTTGTATGGTATGTTGGGAATGCAGACATGATCATCATTCATTATGTGATGAGTACCTTAAAACAAATTTAGATCCAGGTGGTTTTTCAGAAATTATTAGAATTCCTGCAGTAAATGTTGCACGCACTATGTTAAAAATACCAGATTCAATTAGTTATGAGGAGGGCGCATTTATGGAACCATTAGCTTGTTGTATTAGAGGATATTCTAGTAAAATACAACCAGGAGATACAGTATTAATTTTAGGTAGTGGCCCAATTGGAATTTTACATACACAAATAGCTAGAGCATTTAATGCATCACTTATCATTAATACGGATTTGATAGATTATAGATTAAAAATGGCAGAAAAGTTCGGAAGCATTTCTATTAATGCAAGCAATGAAGATGTGGTTTCAAGAGTCATTGAATTAACTGATGGAAAGGGGGCAGATTTAGTTATTGATACCGTTGGAATAAAACATGTAATTAAAGAAGGCATTAAATCTGCAAGGAAAGGAGCAATTATAAACGTTTTTGCACCTTTTGTTAAGAATGAGATGGTTGAATTGGATTTTAATCAGATATTTTTTAATGAACTAACCATAGTGGGTACATATTCATCATCACCATTAGATTATCCAAGAGTTCTTAAACTAATTGAAAATAAAATCATTGATGTTAAAAGCTTAATTACCCATAAATTTAATTTAAAGGATTTAGAAAAAGCAATAAATTTAGGTCATAGAGCAAAGAATTCTTTAAAAATTATGATCAATCCTTAATAATTTAAACAAATATATCAATATCTTTAAACAATCCAGTTTTTAAGATTAAATTAAAAAATTAGCCAGAATTTAAGATTAAAATGATTGAGAATCCAATAAAATTCATTTGGATTATAAATAATAAGAACAAAATTCTTTATCAGAAGAATTTTATCGACAAAGAAGGTGATATTGATCTATATTTGGGATTCTTTTCCAGTATAATAAAATTTGCAGATAAGGTAGCTAATGATGAACTGGAAAGTATTGAAATGAAAGATTCCTTAATAAATTATCATTTTGCAGATGAATTTTTTATTGTTATAGTTACAGAAAAAGATGTTAATCTTAAAAAAATAAAAAATTTATTAATGAAAATTAGAACTTCATTTAAAAACCAATACGAAGGATTGTATAATACAGATAATCCTGAAATATTTCAACATTTTGATGCAACAATGGATATTATTTTAAAGAGTACCAAATTATAATGTAATATTGTATATAAATGATATATTTTTTAGAGGTTTTTTGAATGAAAATGCGAGCTGCTGTATTTTATGGGCCCGAAAATGTAATATTAGAAGATTATGAAGTTCCAAAAATATCTGATGATGAAATATTAGTTAGAATAAAAGCTGCTACGACTTGCGGGACTGATAGAAAACTATATTTGAGAAAAACTAAAAAATATCCCTCGTATTTTACTCCGCCATCAATTTTTGGTCATGAAGTTGCTGGAGAAATTTATGAAATAGGAAAAAATGTGAAGGGTTATGAAGTTGGTCAAAGGGTATATATTCATGATTCTGCGCCATGTTTAAGATGTTTTTATTGTAAAATAGGTAGGCATAGTCTATGTGATAATATTACTTGGAATTGGGGAACTTGGGCAGAATATTTGAGAGTTCCTAAGGAAATTATCCAATGTGGTAATTTGGTTCCAATTCCAAATAACTTGGATTTTGCTGAAGCCGCACTTACAGAACCATTATCATGTGTTCTTATGGGAGTTGAACGCTCAAATATTGGACTCGGTGATACTGTTGTAATAAATGGTGCAGGACCTATTGGATTATTTTGGACTAATCTTGTAAGGAATAAAGGGGCTAAAATAATTCAAATAGATTTGGATAATGAAAGATTGAAAATTGCTAAAAAATTAGGAGCTGATATTACTCTCAATCCAAAAGATGAAGAGGATATAATAAAAGCAGTAAAAAGTCATACAGATAACAATCGAGGAGCGGATATTGCGGTTGAAGCCATAGGATATCCAGAAACATGGGAACTAACAATTCAGATGGCTCGAAAAGGTGGGCTTGTTAATCTATTTGGTGGACCTCCTCCTACTTCCAACATTACTATAAATACATCTTTAATTCATTACAATGAATTAACAATTATTGGAGTATTTCATACAACTCCCAGATATGTACAATCTTCAATCAATTTGCTAGCAAATAAAAAAATTGATACAGATGTATTTATCACTGATAAATTAAAACTTGATGAATTGGACAAAATATTGGAGAATTTAGTCAAAAGAAAAGGTATTAAAACAGCAATTATACCATAAAAAATATTTTAATTAGATTTTATAGAATACTTATTTTATTTTATTTATTTTATTGGAACTAACCAAGAAATGCCTAATAATATGGCAAAAATACCAAAAATAATATTCCAGAAATTTATTACTTGTAATATTGAAAATATTATTATGAATGTGCCTATCCCGATGCACATAAATCCAATAGGATAAGATCTTCCATACAAAAAAGTAAAATGTACATCATTTAAATTGATACAATTTTTTTTTCTTATATTTATGATCAGTTTTTTATGAAAAAGCATTCCTTTATGAAATTTTGGGACATCCTCAAACTCAATGAATTGAGCTAAATGGATGGTAGATAATAAATAATAATTATTATTAAGGTCGCGGATAAGAAAATGGTCAATATATTCATATTTTTTTCGATATCTACATAATGATCCCAGTATTAAGGATTCACGGTTGATATTATTAAAATTAACATCGACAATAATTTTTCTAATTAATTCTTCAGAGAAATGTATTAAATTTTTATTAATTTCGGTTGTTGAGACCTTGGTCTTATATTCATTTGATTCGAAATCAATTATAAATAGACAGTTTTTGATATTATTAGCAATTGTATAATAAAATGCATTTTTTATAATGGCTGGATTAAAAGTAGATGCTGGTAAATGGGTTATAATATAGATAGCATTATTTTTAATGACCAATTTAGGCCCTTTTTTTAAATTAATATCTGAAAAAATCTTAGAATCTGACATAAAAATCACTATTACAATATCTATAATATTATTAAAATTTTTTAATTAATCTATACATAAATTCGGTCGATAATAATAAATTTTTCAATGAAATACGCTCATTCTTACCATGAGCTAATGTGAGTGCTTCATTTAGCGGCATTTCTGGGTCTTCTTGCATTGGTACGAAGCCGTAGGTCGGGATCTCCAAATACTTAAATTCTTTTGAGTCAGAATTACCTGGTACTAAAAATGGGACTAGAACTGCACCTGGATCAATTTCATTTATTACCTCACCAATTTTTTTAAATAATAGATCATTTGGCTCTGTTCTTGTTCCTGGCTCATCTAGAATTGGTATTATATCAATTTTATCAATTAACTTCTTACCAATTATTTTTTTGAGTTGTGAATTTACATAACTCCTGTCCTGCCCAGGTAGGGCCCTAATATCCAGCACTAGTTCCGCTTTTTCAGGGATTATATTCTCTTTAACTCCCGAATTTAGAATGGTAGGAGCAATTGTCATTCTAGTAAGTGCTTTTAATATATAAGCTAATTCAGGCATCATTTGTTTAAGCAAAAACAATGCAAAACCGAGGGTATATTTATTTCCAAGTAATTTTTTAGCAATCCAATTAAATCGAATATTATTGAGCATATCTTTAAAAGCTGGAGTAATAATTACGGGATATTTATAATTTTTTAATTTAGATATAACTTGATTTATAGTAAATAAAGCGTTTTCACCTAAATATGGGACTGATGCATGTGTTGGAATTCCTTTACAAACTAATTTTGTCCAGTATACACCTTTTTCTGCGTGTTGTATAAGATATTGAGGAGTTTTTCCTAATGGTAATTTAATTCCAATACCTTCATTAATTACAAAATCCGCTTTAATAAGTTCTGGATGATTTTTTAACAACCAGATAACTCCATAAGATCCACCTAATTCTTCATCGGCAGTAGCAGCAATTATTATATCACCACGAGGTCTGAATCCTTCCCTTATTGCTTGAAATAGTGCCATACACCCTGATACAGTTACATTACTGCAGTCTAATGCCCCTCTACCCCAAATAAAAGTCCCATCAAAATGTCCACTAAATGGCGGATATTTCCATCCATCTGGATCAGCAGGAACCACATCTAAATGACTTAATAATAATAAACTAGGTGCATTCTTATTTTGCCCATTTAATCTAAAAATAAAATTACCTCTATTTTTCTCTGATTCAATTATTTCACCATCTAAACCTTCTTTCTCAAATTTTTTCTTTAAAAAAAGGGCTTTTCTAATCTCATTCCCTGGTGGGTTGGTAGTATCAATCTGAATTAATTCTTGCAAAAATTTTCTAGTTTCATCGCCCAATTCACTATCAATCGTAAATTTAAAATTACTCGTCATTTTTCTCCACTATTTTTTAGAATACTATTGTAATATTTTTAAAAAATAAATCAATTTTTTAGGTATATAAATTTCATTAGATAATTAAACATATTGAGAAGTGTATTATGGTAGAAATAATCATTGATAACTTAATTCCGATTAATATTGGGCTACTTGGACATATAGATCATGGAAAGACTGCGATAGCGAGAGTATTAAGTGAGATTATCTCAACAGCAGGACTTGATAAACATAAACAAGCTCAAGAAAGGGGTATCTCGATAGATATTGGTATTACTTCATTTATTCTTGATAATAAATATCTTATCACATTAGTAGATGCACCTGGACATGCTGATCTGATCAGAAGTGTAGTTGCAGCTTCAAATATTATTGATGGCGCTATTGTGGTAATAGCAGCAGATGAAGGACCAAAAATTCAAACAGGAGAGCATTTATTAATATTAGAAAGTTTTAACATTAATAATATTCTAATAGCTTTAAATAAAATAGATTTGGTATCTAATGAAAAATTAAACGCAAGAATACAAGAAATTAAAAGCATATTAAAAGATACTAAGTTCGTTAATGCACCTATTATACCGGTTTCCGCAAAAACTAATGAGGGATTTGATAAACTAAAAGATGCTTTATTAGAAATTATCAAAATCCCAAACAGAAATAAGGAGGGGCCATTTAAAATGCCTATAGATCATGCATTTCAGATTAAAGGAGCTGGAACGGTTATTACAGGAACAATTCATAGAGGAACTGTTAATATTGGGGATGAAATTGAAATTATGCCCTTAAAAATTATAAGAAAAGTAAAATCAATTCAAATTTTTAGACAAAATAGATCAAAAGCCGTTGCAGGACAAAGAGTTGGTATTTCATTAATAAAATTGCCACCCGATCAGATCTATAGAGGATACTATGCTTGTAAACCTGGTAGTCTGACAATTGCAGATAAAATTATTATTAAAGGAAAAATAAATAAGTTATTTACTAAAGGAATAAAACCGAAACATCAAGTCCATTTAACCATAGGTATGCCTACTGTTTCAGGTACTATTTTTCCTTTCTTAAAGCAAGAAGAATTGAAAGTTATAAGAGAATTTGTTCCTAGCGGATCCGAATTTTATGCATATGTCCAACTTAATGAAAAAATTTCCATTGAAGAAAATATGCCCGTCTTAATTTCAAGACTTGATATAGATCCTACAAAATTAAGGATCGTAGCTAATGGAATAGTAAAAGAAATTCTAACTGCACCACCAGAAATATATAAATATAAGATTAAAGAAGGTATTGTGAAAAATATAGATCGAAAAGAAGGTGTTGTGGTGGAAGGGTTTAGTAATAACATTATTGGAGCCAAAACATATATTGGATATAATGTTGTCACTGAGAATGGAATTACTGGAAAAGTCATTGATACCTTCGGATCAAAAGGCTCCCTCCTCGTGAAATTTGATGAAAAGATAAATATTGGGTCAAAGGTATATATGAGAAAACTTAGGAGATATGTAATTTGATGAATATTGATAAATTATTAAGTAATTTTATACCCGAACATATGAAAAATAGGGGAATTAAAGTTTTTAAAACAAGATTTGCGCCTATTAAAGATTTATTGGAACATAGAGTAGTTCCTGAAAATAGTTGGGACGAGGAAATCATCAAATTTTTTTTTGAAATATTATCCTCAATGGATACTGATAAAGATAAAATAGCTGCAAGAATAGGAGAAAGAGAAGCGAGGGTAGCTTCTAATTATGTATCAAGTTTAGCAACACATTTCTGTCATGGAATTGGGAGAGGAGGACGCTTAACTGGAGCCCAGCCTAAAGCACCTGGCGCTTCAATATTACAAGATATAGCAAACAGGTTGGCATTGGATTTTTTAAAGAAACTTGGAAACCCTGGAATAAAGAGTGCAATTGTTGTTCCTCTTGCTACTGGAATGTCAATAGCGTTAGCACTTGCGGAGATCAGAGATGCTACTAATAAACTTGAAGTAATCTATCCAAGAGCTGATCATAGATCACCTTTAAAAGGAATTGAATTTGTAGGAATGAAACCAATTATAGTAGAAGGAATTATTAATGAAAGAGATGCTGTCGAGATACCACCTGAAAATATTGAGAACGCTATCACGGATAATACTGCTGCAATATTGAGCACTACATCATTTTTTCCACCCCGAGAATCGGATAATATCAAAGAAATTGCTAAGATCGCAAAAGCACACGGAATTTATCATATAATAAATAATGCTTATGGGGCCCAAAGTAGATTTTTTATGAAAAAAATCCAAGGTGCTATTGATGCTGGAAGAGTGGATGCAATAATTCAAAGTACTGATAAAAACTTTTTAACGCCGGTTGGTGGTGCCATTATATCATCTCCTAA
Source organism: uncultured archaeon (assembly GCA_964646355.1). Taxonomy (GTDB): domain Archaea; phylum Asgardarchaeota; class Lokiarchaeia; order Helarchaeales; family HEL-GB-B; genus HEL-GB-B. The sequence goes on from CAZYEE010000003.1 coordinate 35,782, forward strand.
TAAAGAACTAATAGAAAAAATCGCTGAGAAATATGCCGGAAGAGCTAATGCTGCTCCGATCATTCAATTTGTTGCATCTGTACTTACACTCGGCTATAAAAAATATTTAGAATTACAGGAAATTCAACAAAAAAATCGTAAATTACTTGAAAAAGAGCTGACAATAATAGCAGAAAAATATGATGAAAGGGTATTACCTATAGAAAATCCAATAAGCTGTGCATTAACAATAAATGGTAGAAATCCTAAAACTTTTGGAGGAGTATTATTTGAATTAAGAGTCACCGGTTCGAGAGCTATTGAAAAAAATAGTAATTGGGGCCCAAGCATAAATAATTATCCATATAACTATATTTCTATGAGCTCCGCAATTGGCGTCTCTGAAGAAGATATTTTGAAGGCTTTTGAAAGAGTTGATAAGGCTTTTCAACAGACCGCCAAGAAATAAAAATGTAAATTTCAGAAATTAGTAAATTGAAAGAATTCAATGAATTAATAAGAAAAATAAAGAGTCTGATAATAATTTTTAATATTTAATTTAGTCATTATGATTCGGATTAAAAGCCTAATATCTTATCATGGTTAAAATCGAATAAAACCCTTTTTTCATTTTTGTACACAAGTTCTAACTTTTTTTCAGATATTATTATGCCGCATTCATTAGCTGCTATTCCATTTTCAGTGAATATTTTAATGCATCTTTTTACATTTTCCTCTTTAGCAGTACAAACAATTCCAAATCCGGGATATGCCATAATCCATCTCTTAATATCAATATTTTCAGGTATAGGTATTTTTTCAATATCTAAAATTGCCCCGACTCTTGAATATTCAAGTAGCATTGAGAGTGTGCCAATATTTCCAGGATTTGAAATATCTTTTGCAGCTGTTAACAGTTTATTCCTTGCTAGCTCATTCATAGTGCCACAGATCTTTTGTACTTGTCCAGAACTTTTATGATTTGTAGTATCCCATGCATATACAAATTTCTCATTGAATTTACCATCTAAATCTATAGCCATAATAATTTTATCGCCTACTTTGGCTGTTGAGGACAATATTATATCCTCTTTTCTCACAATACCTAAAACTGCAACTGCTAATGAATTGATTGCTTCATTGGGATGTGTATGCCCACCTACCATAGGAATTCCAAACTTTTTACAACCTTTTATAATTCCTCTAATAATTTTATTTCCAGTTTCTATGTCTATATATCCTAAATTATTTACCATTGCAATCGGAGTTCCACCTTTACAATAAATATCATTCGCATTCACTAGAATTGAAAAATAACCCGCTAATTCTGGATCGGCACTTATTAATTTATGCCATATGCCATCTAATGCCATCAGAAAATAATGATCGGTAAAATTTGGTAAACTAAAAACAGCTGAATCCTCTCCAAAATCTGCTACAACATTAATTCTACCTAAATCTAATGTTTCTTTCAATGGTCTAACTAGATCAGATAAATTATGCTTTCGTTTAATTCCATCAAACTCTCTTATTACAGTAATTATTTCATTTAATTCCATTTCATTACCACTAGACCAATTAAATATAAAAAATCATTTAAGAATTTAAAAAGATAAATTTTTAAATAGTTTGTTGTTAGAATTAATTTATTTTTAAACACTAATGATAAGATTTAATTAATCATTGAATATTAGAAATACTTCAAATACTACCCCTATATCAATTATATAAAATAAGAATAAGTGTTCCAAATGAGTTCAAAAAGATTCACTAATAAATTGAAAGATGTCTCAATAGCAATGACATTTAACGATGTGATACTCTTACCTGGATGGACTAGAATTGAGCCTGATGAAGCAGACTTGACAACATTTATCGGAAAAACAATAAAACTTAATTTACCTTTTATATCATCACCTATGGATACAGTAACCGAAAGTGAAATGGCTATTTCACTAGCCAGAGAAGGAGGAATCGGAATAATTCACAGAAATTGTCCGATTGAATATCAATTGAAGTTAGTTAAGAAAGTTAAAAGGGCTGAATCATTTATAATCACGGATGTAAAAACAATTTCAAAGGATAAAAAAGTAAAAGAAGCACTGGAAATTATGCATACTTTTGGAATAAATGGATTGCCAGTTATTACAGAGGAAAGAAAACTTATTGGTATTGTTACAGGCAGAGATGTTCGATTCGCAGATCCAGAGGTAAAAGTAGAAGATGTTATGACGACAGATGTCATTTTTGCTGATGAAAAAATTACTGAAGATGATGCTAAAAAAATTCTACATAAAAATAAGATCGAAAAACTCCCCGTTGTTAATAAAGACATGAAATTAATTGGACTAATTACTTATAAGGATCTGATGCTTAAGGGAAAATTTCCGAATTCATCTAGAGATATGGATGGAAAATTGTTATGTGGTGCTGCAATATCTCCGACCGATTTCAAAAGAGCTAAAATGCTTGACAAAGAAGTGGATCTTCTTGTTACAGACGTGAGCCATTTTCATAATGAAAATTTATTTGATGCAACTAAAAAATTACTGAAAGAGATTTCAACTCCACTAATGGTTGGAAGTATAGGTACTTATGAAGCAGCTATTGATTGTTTAACAAAATTAGAGCCAATTGTAGGGCTTAGATGTGGTATAGGTAGTGGGTCTATTTGTAGCACTGCTGTGGTTACTCGTGCTGGGAGCCCTACATTATATGCAACCGCCGCCGCTGCTGATGCTGTTAGAGAAGTAGGAGCTGATGTGGCGGTAGTTGCAGACGGTGGAGTTAAAAATCCGGGAGATATCGCCCTTGCTTTGGCAGTTGGTGCAAGCGCAGTAATGATGGGTAATATTTTTGCTGGCACAAAGGAAAGTCCAGGTAGATTAATAAGCATACAAGGTAGATACTATAAAACATACTGGGGAATGGGCTCTGAAGCTGCTAGACAAAAAAGATATTCTCTTGATAGATACTCGAAACCTTCAAAATCAATCCCGGAAGGAGTGGAAGGATATGTACCATTTAAAGGCACAGTAAATGATATCGTTAATGAATTAATAGGCGGATTAAAAGCATCTATGGGATATGTAGGGGCTGCAAATATTAAAGAGATGTGGGAAAAAGCTAAACTCGCAGGAGTAACTATGGTCGGCTCAAAGGAAATTATGCCTCATGATATATTTCTACCTGGAGGAACAGAACAAAAATTTGAATAAAAATAATCGTTTTATTATTCTTAAATTTATTCTTAAATTTATTCTTAAATTTATTCTTAAATTCTTTCTTATTTAAAAATAGTTCAAATCGTTTTAATTCGTGAAATGTTTATGCAAGATCAATTAAGAAGATTTGTTTCTAAAAGAATTAAAGAGTCCAGTTTTAACTGCAAAAATTGCGGATTATGTTGCAAAACCGCTACAGTTATGATGTCTTCTAGAGAAATTGGTGGAATTTCTTATGTCTTGGGGATAGATCGAAATGATTTTATCGAAAAATTTCTCGAATTAAAAGAAATTAAAAAGATTAAAAAATTTGGGAATAATATTTACGAAATATCCGGTAAATGTTATGTTATTAAAAAAGAAAATGGTCTATGTCCATTTTATAAAGAGAATAATGGAACGTCTTTTTGTGAAATTTATAATAGCAGACCAATAGTATGTAGATTATTTCCTTATACTTGGGAATATAATTCTGATAATAACTCTGTCAATATTGATTATTCAGAAAGCGGATGGAATGATTGTCCAGGTATTGAAAAAAACTCAACTTCTAATTGGGATGATATAAAAAATGAAATTACAGGTGCCGTAATTCTCTCTATAATTCAAACGAATGAATTACAAATTGAAAATTCAGTAATTCAAAAACGAATAAAATAATAAGAATAAAATATGAATACAAGATTAAAAAAATTAGAAAAGAAGATTGGCGGCGTTCTGGGAGAGTTTCGTGAAAATTTTAAAAATTTTCATATCGAACTCCATACTCTTATCGAGTATACCGGATTTCTTCTATTTTTAAGATATATAATTGAAGTCCGGTGCCGTGGACCACTTACAGCTAAACTATACAGTTCCATTTGGCTATCTGTATAGTATTAGACACTGCTGCAGAACGCCACCTTTTCTAGATTTATTTTAATTTGGCTTTAAAAATCTAATTTAATAATTACAGTATAAAATAAAAAAATTTTGTATTTTAAAAGATGTCTATCCCGGCGACAGAAAATAATACAAAAAATTTTAAGAAAAATTATTTGATATCGGAAAATATCATAGACTTTTAACTAATAACAATAAGTTAAATCTGTTCTATAAAAATTATTTCAAAATCATTTAATAACTTATCTGAAAATTCCATTTCTTTTGATTTAAAAATTAATTTTTCATTTAATAATTTAGCAAGTGCAAAATTAAATGAGTCCATAATTGAAATATGGTATTTATTTTTTATATCGCCCGTTAAAAATATCAAATCTAAATTTAAAGGATGTATTTTAATATTCTCGTGATAAAATAGCCATTGTATAAGTTTTTTTGCTTTTTGAGAATCTAATCCTAAATAGGAATAAATGCTATAAGCTATATAATAAACTTCAGATAAATTAGGAAATGGAATATATCCTATTAATCTTCCATTGTCAATTTCTCTTTTAATAATATTAGCTTCAGCATGACATTTGCCTTTAGCATTAATCATTTCAATTATAACACTTGTGTCAATAATAGGCATTATTCAACTCCCAATGCTTTCAACAATTTTCTTTCTCTTTCCGATTCTAACTTTTTTGTTTCCTCAATAAATTCGGATACTTTTTTATCTGAAATTCTTACTATTAATTCTTTAAAATTTATATCTATTATAGGTTCAAATATTATTTTCTTCTCATCTAGCTTTACATTAAATTTAGTTCCAGGTTTTAACGCCAGAATCTCTCTAATCTCTTTAGGAATTACTACTTGTCCCTTTGAACTCATTGTAATTATAACCATTGTAATCAAAAATTAGTAAGAAAATCGTAATATTAAAATCTTACTTCAGATTTTGATTATAATTTAAAGCGATTTTTTAATTTCACCATTATTTTATTGCCCTTTTTTACAAAATTAACTTTATTTTGATTACAAATTATTATATAAATTTATGATTTAACATTATTTGGTTTGGATTTATCGTTTTTTGTATTATTATCCTTTTTTGGAGTAAACTCCTCAATTCCAATCCATTTTTCCCTAGCGTATATTACAAGAATCATAAGACCGATAGCTATACAACCATAAATACCTAATACAATAAGCTGTGGATAAAATGGATCAAACCCGAAATAACCCGAACCCAGGAATATTCCATAAAGAAAAGTTAATATAAAATATATTATGAAACTCATCGTTACAGTAAAATACTCATATCTGCGACTTTTCTCTCTTCTTAATGATTTTTTACCGCTTGTTGCATAAATAATTTCCTCAATTGTCTTTCCTTTTGCCGTCCCTTCTTCAGGTGCTAGATAAATAATGGCATATGTAGCAGTAACTAGAAATATACCGATTCCAAAATACGACCATGCAAATGTAAGCCCTCCTGGAGAACTTGGTGTTGTCTTTCCAATCTGGACAGCGCCATAAAATGTTAGTATGGGAGATAAAATCGTTCCTAATTTTATAAAAGAATTCCACCATCCTTGGGCAGTACTTAAAATATGAGTTGGTACCATTTCTAAGGGCATAAGCGTAATACCACTTAATGTCAATGGGCCCCCAATTGCACCAATGCAGAACCCCGCAATTACAAGAGCAATTAAATAGGGCCGTATTGTTAAAATTAAATTACACAAATCGGGTTCTATAAGCATATATTCATCAAAAGTAAGCCCTCTTGGAGGATGACAGAATGGCGCTGGTGTGGCAACTAGCAAACCACCAATAAACATGATTAAAGCCCCTCTTATAGCCAATTGGCGTCTATCCCATTTATCCATTAAATATGTCGTAATGAAAAATGAGCAGAACCCTACAATTGAAAAAGGTATTATTAAAAATTCCCAATTTTCAATAAGCATTTCATTTGCCAAAAAAAGAGGCATCCATTGAATTACCACCATCATTAGCATGGTGATACAAATTCCAGGAATTACGCATAACATAAAAGCTCTTGAATATTCTTTTCTAAGAGGTGTAAACCAGCTTGTCTTCTTTAATTTAAGACCTTTTCGTTTTTTCCACTGAATATATTTTTTCATTTTTACAAATCTATTAGTTTCTTTCATTTTGAAATAAATCGGAATTATGAAAAAAAAGCCGACCACTGGAAGGAAAAATAAAGATTGCCATGTACTCGCAAATAACATCGGAAATATATTTCCCATATGGTGCGATATGGCGACCATTGCTAAACCCATAAAATTCATAGAAACTGTGATGCCTACAAGTCTACCTCTTTCTTGATCAGGTGCTTCCTCAGTCATGATAACTACAACTAAATCTGCAGCCAAAAATAACTCAGCAAAAAATCTAACCAATAAAAATAACGGAAAATAATCATATCCAGCAGGAATAAACGGTGTTATAACAGTAAAAAATATAAAACCTGTAGCAGTGATTAGATATAAAGGCCTTCTTCCATATTTATCTGCTAAATATTTGAAAATTATACTTGAAACTACTCCAAGTCCACCAATAACAAAAATTAAAGCTACTTCAAAACTCTCTGGTGAAAATCCAAACCAATCATAGATCGTTAACTCGCCAGCTGCCTCGTATTTTGGGTCGATAGGCAACGCAAACGAAATGACTGATGTGGCCCAACCGTCAAAAAAATTAACCATTGAAGCAAATATAGATAATAACCAAATGTATCGCCTCGATCTGGTCTCAAAATCAAACAAACCAGGACGCTTCTTTTTTTCTCTCTTAGGATTTTCCTCTTGTTTCACCATTTTTCCACATAAAGAGTTAATTAAATAATAATATTCTCTAAAGTATCCCATTATTATTGTGATATGAGTTCAAACTTTTTTTAATATTGTCTTTTCAATTATATTAATTTTATCTTCCTCGAAAGAATATAACTCTGTTATGTTGTTCTCTTTAACATAAAACATTTTATTTAAGAAAGAAAAAATTACATTCTAGAATTTGATAAAGTTCTAAAATTGATCATTTAATAGAAAAGGTAGGTACGATTAAAAATGGATAACAATACAAAATTGATGTTAATATTTCTTATTTGCGGGACGATTGTAGTAATTTCTGGAATAATCTATGCGATAATATTTTATACATAGATTTTTTTAAAAAAGTTAATCATTTAATAAAGAATTTAATAATATCCATTATCCAAAAATAGGTTAAGATAACTTAGGATAAAAGCAAAATAATTCTGACCTTGAAAACATAAAATAGTAAATATTTATTTGAAAAATTATCGTAATTCTCATTTATTTTAAAAAGATCAAATAGAATATAAATAGAATATAAAAAATTAAAATAAATTGATATTTTAAAATATTTTTATTTTTATGGCGTTTTTATCGCATGCAACATAACATTTTAGACACATAATACATTCTGGTGAATTAATCCTTTGAAATGGAGTATCAAGAATACGTATACCCATAGGACAGACATCATGACATATTCTACACTTTTTTCCGAGGCATTTTCCTGGATCTCTACTCAAATATATCAATCTAAAATTATTGAATAGTCCAGTTAATGCACCAGTAGGACAAAAATATCTGCACCAAACTCTCGCTACATATACGCAGATTAATAGAATTATTAACAATAAAATTACTCTAAAAAAGAACCAAGGATATGCCATAAAAATATCCCAAATTGTTCCTTCAATCCCAGCAAAAGGTGCTTCAATTATTGCCGTTGGGATTAATGAAAACATCGTATTACTTATTGAAAGTGGGGCTGAAAATATATCCACAAATATTCCAAATTGAGATGATTCTCTATTTGAATTTGTAATTACTCCTGTAATTGTTAGATATCCAGCCCATAACGCAACAAATATTGAAAGAAATAATATAAGATATTTAATTTTTCTGAAAAGCTCATTAGTATCTTTTGATGGAATTCTCTTTTTTACTGGAATCCAATAAACAATATCTTGGATAAAACCAAATGGACAGACCCAACCACAATATCCTCTTCCAAATATAACTCCATATAAACATAACAACCCAATTGCTAAAAATGGAAAAATCCCGTGAGAAAATTCCCATTGAATTAATTCAAATATATCAAAAGCCGTGGTATAAGGAGCAGCAACTGGTTGACTTACAGGAACTGGCACTCCGTAAATATTTTGGCTTACCTCATCAAATCCATAATATAATCCAAATATTATAGTTATATTCCCAAATAAAATAAAAAAGAATAACTGACTCAAAAACCTAGATCCATATATCAGCCATTTTTTATGTTTTTGGTCCATATTAGTCTAACTCCCTAAGCATAATCCAGCATTGGACGAAATATTCTCAATAGGTGCATAATAAAATTGGGCTATTGTTAATCCTATAGCAGTTAAAGATAATCCAATTAACAAAATAATTAGCAGAATGACTTTTCTCTTCATTTTAACTCAGACTTATTAATAGCTATTTTCATTGTTATGTTAATATTTAACCTATTAATGTCAATTTAAACTTTATTTTTCATTTGATTTAATACAAAAATCTGATCGATTATTATGTATTCTAGTGAAAATGGATTATTTTCTATTATATACTCAAAAATTCGATTCATTTTTATAAAATTAATTATAATTTTAATAATTTTTAAAATGATATAAATAGATTTTACAAGCTTATAAATAAGAATTTGAATATATTGGGATAAACCTTTGAAATTAATCTATTTTTTTTTGGTCATCACAGTTTGTATTGATATTTTTAATGTCCGACTTAAGATAAAAATATACGAAGAGACTTATTTTCTGATTAAAATAAACAAAATTCTCAATTACATATGAATTCTAAGAAACAAAAACAAATTTAAGTGAATTTAAGGCACCTAAAAATAAAATTAAATAAAATTAAGGGCCACTAATTATACATAAATAAAATTGAGAAACAATTTGATTTTAAAATAATTCTAATGAGGTTAAGATCCAAATTTTCAGAAACTTTAATATAAGATTTAGTTTTAATAGAATAAACTTTTATTTAAAATCGTATTCAAATTCATCATCATTAAATTAGGTGATTAATATGAGCGAAGAATCTGAAAAAAAGGATTTTATTTCCGAAATAATTGATAAAGCAAAAGAATTTGTTGATGGAGTTGTGAATCAAGTCCAAGATGTAGTTGATAGCATATTAGGTAAAGAGGAAGAAGGCGAAGAACCTGAAGGAATTAAAAAAATCATTTATGATGTCCGTAAAGGTATTAGAAACTTATTAGGTCTAAAAGAAGGCGAAGAAGGCGAAGAAAGCGAAGAACCTGAAGGTATTTTGAAAATTATCAGCGATATTAGAAAAAATATCAGAGAAACCCTTGGACTTGAAGGAGAAGGTGGCTTCGACCTCGAGGAAAAAATCAGAAGTATTAGAAATCGTATTAGAGATATTTTAGGTATGGAACCGCTTCCAGAAAAAGAAGAATAATATTGAAACGGAACACAAGAATATTCCCATCGTTAAAACTGTAAAAACATTATTAAAGCTGTGAAAACTAAAACTGTAAAAATTAAAACTGTAAAAATTAAAACTGTAAAAATTTATAACTTGAATTAAGAACAAAAATATAAAATATATTCTTTTTCATCAATACTCAGGCTTTAACTTAAAAAATTGGTGAAATGCTTCTGGTAAATCCCTCCATGTTATTTTTTCATTTATAAATGGATCATAGGGCCTGCTATTATATGTATTCCAGAACAAG
>CAZYEE010000004.1:0-37635 GCA_964646355.1 uncultured archaeon
TCATGATGATATTACCATGTTTGGTATGTATTGGAGGAATAATAGGGGGTGTATTAATTACTTTTAAATTATTAGAAAAAAAGGAATTGCTTCCTGGATTACCAATCGCTATCAGTTTAGGACTTGGACTGATGGGTATAGTTGTTTTAGTCCTATGGATATTATAATTAAAAAAAATACAGATATTTTTAGTTCTTTACAGTTCAATGATTTTACATGGAATTTTTTTAAGCAACGCTTCAGAAGATTCGGGATCTGTAACATATGTATAAAGATATCTGGGGCATCGCAATTTTAATTTTACCTTTTCTCCTACTCTAATCACTTTACAAACAGAAGCATCTTTAGCTAATTTTAGCAGTTCATTCTCATTTTTTATTTCTTTTGGTATTGTCATACACCTCCGTTTAGTATATGGGCCGGATGGGATTCGAACCCATGATTTTCGCCGCGTGAGGGCGACATCATACCAGTTTCCGGTGATTTATACCACAAATCATCCGCTAGATCACCGGCCCTTGGAAAGGTCCTATTTTTAACTTGGAAATTAATATTAGTAATGATATTTTTCAAATTGGTCTTGATTCTTAAATCTTTTTCTTTTTGATCAGAAATTATTTCACTTTTTATTTTATAAAATTAATCAATTTGAATTTTATTTTAAACCATAGATAAAATTATATTAAAATTAAAACCTTAATATTTTTATAATGATAATTTCAATTAATAAAATATTGTATTAGATGAATAAATCGCAAAACATTATTTGGAAATAAAGGTTATATGATTATTAACACCAGAAAAACATGTGAAAATTATAAAACCGTGTATAACAGCGTTTAATTTTAAATTAACATATTAATAAGTTTTAAATGTTAAAAAATTTTATATAGAATATATAGTATTGAAGAGAATTTATATATAGTTCAAAGAATTAGGGTGGCCATCTTTTATGAGTGATACTGACGAATATGAATCTCTTGAAGATATAGTTAAAAAAATTTCATCAGATATGGAAAAATTATTGTCAAATCCAATTCAAATATGTATTGTAGATAAATCAGGAGAGATTAAATACATAGATGATAAACTAAAAGAAAAATATGAAGATTTTATAAAGTCATTTGTTTCTGGAAATTTTGATTTATTGACAGTAGGTGAACATAGCTTACCATTATCAGGAGTAAATATTGGATTTTTTAAACTTTCAGATTTATCATTAATTATACTTTATTCGGAGTCGGGTCCTGTTGGACAATTATTAGCATTTAAAGGAAGAATGCATAGATATGCAGATATAATTGATAAATTAATACTTAAGCCACCAAAACCTAAAAAAACAAAAGTTGTTGAGAAGACGGCATATAGAGTACCTGTTAAATTAGAGGGAATTAAGAATAAGAAATTTTCAATGGTTGAAGCGAAAGTTATTCATTTAATTGATGGAAAAAATACTATAGAAGATATTTGTGAAAAAACAAAACTTCCCAGACTTAAAGTTGATGAAATTATTAAAAAATATCAGAAAAAAGGTTGGATCAAGCTAAAAAGAGTTATAATTACTGAAGAGGAGAAAGAACCAGCTGTCGAAAAACCCAAAGAGAAGATCGAAAAAGTAAAAAAAGAGGTGGCAATTAAAAAAACTGAAAAAGCACCTAAAGTGGAGAAACCAATCAAGGTTCCAGAGAAGGAAAAAAAGCCCCTTGTTTCGGAACCAGCAATTAGTGGTATTGGAGTTCCTCAAATTACGAAACCTACGGTTGAAGAATTATATAAGGATATTGATAATTTATTAAGAAATACAGATCCTATTGCTGCTTCTTCAACTCAAATATCCGTACCTCCTAGTCCAATTGAGGCCGGTTCAATTCAGTCTACTCCAACTCCCGTACCACCTATTCCTCAAGAAATAAAGGAACCTGTTCCTATTTCAGAGGAAATCCCACAAGAAATTCCACAACCTCCCGAAATACAACAACCAATATATAAATCTCCTGAAGCTCCAACTGTTCCAAAACCAAGTGCGGTTCCAATACCTGAAGAACCACAAGAAGTTCCTGAAGCAATACCAATATCCGAAACACAGCCGGAACCAATTCAACCAGAATATGCTCAGACATCAGTACCTGAACCTCCTAAGGCTGTACCTATTCCAGAAGAAATCACTCCACAAGAAATTAAGGAAGTACCACCTAGTCCACCCATTCCTTCTGCTACTCCAAGTCTTCAGGAAATTTCGGATGTTAAAGTAGTAGAGGAAGGAAAGGTGGATGAAAAACTATTTGATGATTTAATGAGCATTATGGACGAAACCAAACCAATTGAGACAGAGCAAGAATCATCCATTCCAATCACTCCTGAAACTGAAATTAAACCAGAGATTTCTACAGCAATGAAAGCTGATGAGTTATTAGATGAATCTGTTATAGGAGAACAAAAAATTCAAGCATCAGAAATAAAGCCTGTCGCAGTTCCTATAGAAGATACTAAGGAACCAAGTGCTAAAATTCCAACTGCAATTCCAGAACCAGTTCCTTCAAAAACAGTAGAAGATTCATTAAAACCGTTGGATGAAACTTTGTCAAAATTGACAGATGTATTAGCAAAAACCGAACAACAACAAATTTCAGCAGAACCAATACCAACCGCAGCTCCCATACCAGAACCAACACCAACCACAGCTCCCATACCAGAACCAACACCAGAACCAACACCAGAACCAACACCAACCGCAGCTCCCATACCAGAATCAACACCAGAACCAATACCAGAACCAACACCAACATTAAAAGAAACTCCAGAAACTAAACAAGAGAAAATTTCAGAAGAAATATCAGAACCTTCCTCGCTTGATGATTACTTGAAAATTAAGGAAATTAACGAAGTAGAAGAACCAGAAAAACCAGCTAAACCAACAATTATTGGAGCTAAAGCTATTTGTCCTCATTGTAAAAGTGTTGTGTTTATGCTGGAAAAAATATGTCCTGAATGTAAAAAACCATTAAAAAAGTGCCCTCACTGTAATGCTCCGATTACTTTGTTTGCAAGAATTTGTCCTGAGTGTGGATCAATATTATAAAAGCAGTTAGTATTTAATCTTAAATCAGCTTTAAATAACAAATAATTCAAATTAGCAATTTAAGAAATTTAAAATCTATTAAATGGTTTAAAATATATAAAAAACAGATTTTTCCTTTTAATATTATTAATTTTATCAATTATTTTGATGCTTCTCTCTTTTTCAGTCTTAATCGTTTGGATTTACATCTTCTGCATTTTTTTGCACTGAGTGGATTCCTTGCATAACATTTTCTACAAATTTTCATGAATAACAAGCTTCTTACTGCGATTTGTTTCTTAATCGGGTCTGCTATTGGCATTAAAGAACACTTCCTTGATTCAATAAACTATTAATATTGTTAAAATAGACAAATTGCAGACTTATAAATTTTGGGATATTATTTAAATTTTTTCGATTGATTTTTAAAATAAATTAAGAAATTAAATAATACATTAATATTTGAAAATAACAGAAAAATTGATCTATATATATCTAGTTTTTAATATTTCTTTCATTTTTTGTGCTATAGTAGAACCAATTCCTTTTACTTTAATCAATTCTTCAACAGGTGCATTAAATATATTTTCCAAGGAGCCAAAATATTGTAATAATTCTCGAGCTCTTACATTATCAATATCAGGAAATCCAGCGAGAATATATTCTTGAGTTTTTCTTAAATTTTTTGGGCTTTTTTCAGGTCTAATTAAGGGTCTACGTTCCTCATCTTGCTCCCTTTTAGCCATTTTATATAACCAGTGAGCAGTTTCTCTTGAGTTTTTAGTAAAAATGATAGGGACATAAAAATCAAGAAGTATACTTATAAGAGCACCTTGAATAGCTTCTTTTCGCATCCCCATAAGGTTATAAACAAAATCACCTTCGATTACAAGATATACTCGTCTATATCTGTTTTTTAACGATTTAATTTCTTTAAATAATCTTGAATCAATTATGGAATCCACAAAATCCTTTGGAGTTTTTCGTTCTATAGCAACTCTATCGGATAAAATATAATCGCCCACCTCAAGTTTTTCAGTTTCAATATATGCATCCAATTTGGATAATTCTTTTAATATAGAAGAGGAAGATTCTCTGGTATCTACTATAATACTGATTTTTCTTTCGGATTTAGAGATCGAATCTATTTCAATTTTCTTGATTTTTTGGTCAGACTCTTCAGATTTTTTAAACGATTCTTTAACTTTTTTATCTGATTCTACAGATCTTTTAGTCGATCCTCCAGATTTTTTACCCGAAATAAATTCTGAAATTTTTCTTTGTGGAATTTTTTTTGCTTTTTCATTCAATTCATTTGATAAATCAATCAATTCCGCCAATATTTCATTCATTTTCTTCTTTTTATGATATGATACCCAATAATAACTTTCGTCTCTCGTATTTTTTGTAATTAAAATTATTACTTCACCTGGATGTTTTCTGCCCGTTCTTCCACGACGTTGAATATCTCTAATCGCGCTAGGTACAGTATCATAAAAGATAATTAAATCACATTCTTCAATATCAAGTCCTTCTTCTGCAACCGAAGTAGCAATTAAAGTATTATAATAACCTGCTTTGAAGTTTCTTAAGATTTCGATCTGATCTTTTTGTGTTAAACCTTTATCCCCCATTCTACTTTGTTGTCCCACAAATCTTATGGCATTAATAGATGGATGATCTTTAAAATACTCGAAAATTATTTTAGCAGTTGTTCTAAAATGACAAAACACAATTACCCTTGAATTTGGTTTTTTCTGAAATTGTTTTTCTAATATTTCTTTTAAAACTGAAATTTTAGGATGCTCGATACCTTTTTCTATTAAACTTTTAGCAATCTGGTTAATTCGATTAATGAAAGGTTGCTGCATTAATTCCTTTACAGTTTTAGAGGTACTTTTTTTATGAATACTTTCATACTGCTTATCTAAATATTTGGAAAGTGAGGAAATTCCTTGAGTCTCTAATAATTCAAGCATATACGAAAATCTGATCGCAAGCGCCACTACCCTTAGACTTTCAAATAAATCTGTTTTATCAGCATCTGGGTCTTCTAATTTTTTTGGAATAAGTTTTTGAAGTGAAATCAAATCATTTCGCGTTATATTATTAATATTTTTAGTATTCAGAAGACTATTTGAATATAAATAAAGAATACATTTTCTTAAATTATCCTCTAAAATAGATTTAATTTCCATAAACTCTACTGGTAGATCAATTTTTCTCCAATTTATTTCAATAGGTTGTATATAAGGTTTAACATCTGGGCTGTCTTCGGTCCGAACTTCAATTTTTTCAATATAGAGATTATCGATTATTTCAGATATTTTTTCCTTCTCTGAGCCAGGAGATGCTGTAATTGCTAGTATTTGTGGATTTTTAGCATTCTTCATATATTTATCAGCAATAAATACATATGCATAATTACCGACAGCTCGATGAGCTTCATCAAATATGATAAGAGAAACGTCAGATAGATCAATCCTATTATTTATAATATCATTTTGAAGAGTCTGTGGTGTATAAAAATAAATTCGTGCATAGTTAATCATTTCAAGCCTTTTATCGGGAGGTATTGTACCAGTTAATAATGCCATCTGATCAGGATCTAAATTTAAAAAGGTTTTATAAGTTTCATAATGTTGTTGAATTAATGGCTTGGTTGGAGCTAAAAAAATTACCTTAGATCCTTTAATCTTATTTAATTTAATTACTGAAACAAGTATAGCAATTATAGTCTTGCCTAGTCCTGTCGGTAAAACAATCAGTGAGTTCTTATTAGAACAAGCTCCCACAATTGTTTCTTGATAGAATCTATACTCTAGCTTATCCTTTTTTAATAAAGGATGATTGAAAAATTTCTTCTTTAAGACGTGCATTATTTATATATTAATTCTAAATGTATTTAAAGTTAATAAATTTAAAAAGAAATGAGAAATCTACAAAATCAAAATTAAAATAAATTAATAAAAATAGAATATATTTTTTAAATGATATCGAACTGACGACTGATTTTTTGCTGCTCATTTAGAAATTCTAGAATTTTTTCAAAAGATTCGTTTATTTGACTAAGATCTTTTTTGTATTTCGACATCTTTTTTTCTAAATTATTGCTAAGATTCGATAATAATTCTAAATTATTAGAATTTAGATTGTAAACTTTTAAGAAATTCCTTGTTGAAATCACAATGTCGTTTAGAAAATTTCGAAACTGCTTTAGGTATTTTATAGTTTTATTAATTTCTTGATTTTCAACAAGTTCATTACCAAGAATATCTTCTAAGATAAAATGAAGTTTTTCAAAGGTCTCATTTTCAAGAACATAGATAGCATCTTCCAATCCGTTCATTAAAAAAATTTTTTCATCCTTTTTATCATTTAGATCTATGATTCTTTTGACATAATCAATTACAATCTCGGACTTTTTTTGAAAAATTCTCTCTATTGATTTAACATTATTTATCCAATTTGTGACAGCCCGCTCTAACCTATCACTTTTTCTTGGCAACAAGAGATTCACCATTATTTATTTTATATTGCCTAAATATTTCATAAAAAATTGGATTTAATTAAAAATTTCATTTACCACTCAAGCTTAACAATGATGTCAGTTTAAATTTTTTGGTAAAAATAGTATTTTTATGATTATAAATATTTAATTATTTTCAAGTCTTAGAATTCTGTTTATTTAGGTATTCTCCGATCTTATATTGTATTAGAATTGAATTTAAAATGAATTTTCTTCTTTTTCTATGGATTATTCTTTGCTTTTTTTCTCTTCTTTTTCTCTAAGAACGCGTCTAAGGATTTTACCGACAGCACTTTTTGGAAGAGTTGAAACGAATTCGACTATTCTTGGATATTTATAAGCAGCCATATTCTCTTTTGCCCAATCAATTATTTCTTGTTCTGTTATTTTACCACGATACTCCTTTTTAATTATACAAAATGCTTTAATATTTTCTCCTTTAACTGGGTCTTTAACTCCAACTACCGAACATTCAAGGATTGCTGGATGTTCATATAGAATTTCTTCTACTTCTCTTGGATACACGCTATGTCCTTTATATTTTATTAAGTCCTTGACTCGATCAATAAGGAATATGTAACCTTCCTCATCAAGTCTTGCGAAATCACCTGTCCTAAGCCATCGATATCCACCTGCCTCGAAAAACACCTTTTCATTCTCTTCTGGTCTATTATGGTATCCAAGCATAACTTGAGGGCCAGAAACTACTAATTCACCATCCTCTCCTATTGGTAAGAATTCAAGTTTTTCGTTAATAACGCCCACTAAGGTATTTGCCAGGGGATGTCCACAACTACCATATTTTTTCTTAGCCCATGGCGGTGAATTTGTTACGACGGGACTTGCTTCACTCAGTCCATATCCTTCTCCCATTGGAAAACCAGTTCTTTTTTCCCATTTTTTTGCAAGTTCAACTGGTAATGCACCAGCACCTACATTTGCATATTTTAAACATGAGAAATCAACATCCTTACTCAATGGAGATTCTAATAAGTTGATAAACATTGTTGTAACGCCCAGCATTGTGTTGGGTTTTTCATTTTTTATTATTTCAATTATCCTGCCAACATCAAACATGGGTAGGACAAAAGCCTTAGAGCCAATTATGGGACTAAGAGCAAGTTCACATGTCTGGCCATAAATGTGATACCATGGTAAGACTGAGATTGCAACTATATCGCCCTTTATGTATTCTTTTTTCATATATTCAGATATTTCCTTGATCTGATAGATATTGGATATTATATTATAATGAGATAGGAGAGCGCCTTTTGGTAGTCCGGTTGTACCTCCAGTATATTGAATTACTGCGACATCTTTTTTAGGATTAATATCAACTTCTGGAAGCTCAGGAACTTCTTTTTGTTTTTCCATTAATGTATTCCAATGTATAATCTCCCCTTCTTCTGGTTGTTTAGGAGCTTTTCCTTCTATATTCGTCAAAATAACTTTCTCTAAGTTTAATTCAGTCCTCGTTTTTTTATAATGTCTGAAAAATCGGTCTAACATTATGAGAAATTTTGCACCAGAATCCTTGACTTGATATGACATCTCCCTTGCAACAAATAAAGGACTTATCGCAGTAATTGTAGCACCTATTGATAGTGATGCGAAATAGGCTATACTGAAATGCGGGCTATTTGGAAGCCAAATAGCGACAACATCTCCCTTTTTTACACCCAGATCTGTTAATGCTTTAGCAAATCTCCGAGTTAAATCGTCCATTTCTTTGAATGTAAATACCCTGTCAAAATATATTAATGAGACTTTATCAGCGAATTTCTCAGAACCTTCTATAAATATGTCTCGCAAGGATTTGTCTTCGGGAATATCTATTTCAAGGGATATTCCGGGTGGTAGATAATCTTTCCAGTATCTATTTTTTATATAATCAGGTAATTCCATAATAATTTACCTTCTTTTCATGAATATTTTATTATGAATTGTTTAAATTTTCTGTAAAATTATGAAAATACGAATATTATTAACCAATTTGATTCATAATAATATTAAAACAAAAGAATATAAAAAATTTTCAAAATATATAAATAACTAATAATACATTTAATATAAATCATTAGAAATTAAAAAAGAAGTACTCAAAATAAGTCCTAAACGATAGAATACATTTGATTCTAAATTTTTTCACGGAAAAATTCATAATAATTATATATATTCTATTATTTCAGTTATTTTTTCAATAGAAGAGGCAAATACTATATAATTCATAAATCTCGTATATCCTATAATGGAGAATTATTTACCAAAAAAATGTATATTAATAAAATATTTTAGATTTTTTTTACTTTAAATAAAAAATTAGGAATATGCATTAACTTTACTGAAAAACTGAGAATTTCTCATAAATTTTATTTGTAAGAATAGCTTATTTAGATTATGTAAATATATTATAATTGTATGTAAAGCTTTTCTATATATAATTGATATGTTATTGATAATAAATTGGTATTTTTATTTATTTAAGAATATATTTAGTATTAGACTTTTAGATCAAGTTAAAAAAGATGAAAGAAAAATTTTTTTACAATTTTTGAATTAATAATTTAGAAGCTGAATTATTAATCTAATTCTACTCTTACATAAACAAACCATAATTTGTTCAATTATTGACATGTATGTTGTATCAATTAATATGGAGCAATTATAACAATGCGGAAAATACCAATTTGTAAAGTTTGCGCTAAGACAGGAGTATTATGTTCTTCATGTGATTCCAAGCTACAGAGTGGTGAAGTATCTCAGTTAGAGATAGATATATCTAAGGAGTTATTGGAATTAGAAAAAAAATTTACAAATTTAAAAAATGTTAGTCTTTATAAAGTGATTGAAAAAGACGATTTGATTGTATTAATTGTCGGAAAAGGAGATTTAAACTATTTTAAAGGCGATCACTCAAAAATAAGGTGGATTTTACAAGAAGAATATAATAAAAATATTAGGATCATTGAAAAATCGAAAAATCCAAAAAAGGTATTAGAAGATTTAATTTCACCAATTCCTGTTCTTGGAATAAATCAGATTTATTTACCTACTGGTGAAATAGAGAATAAAGCAAGAGTATCTGAAAAGGATTTTGAAAGATTATCGATTGATGTAAAAGTACTTGAAGATATCATTCATTCATTAACTGGTACTGCAATTAGAATTGTTTTTGAATAATTTTTTTAATAATATCAATGATCTCATCGATTTTCTCTTTGATTTTTGGAGTTAATTCCATTGAGAATTGTGTGTAATTTTCGGGCTCAACGCCAACAAGATAAGTATTTTTAGGTAAAGTACCCATTTCTTTAGCGATCTTTAATACCGAAGTTAACTCTAAATCATGTAGACTGGTTATTCTAATTTCTTTAAAGAGATTTAAGTTGTTGATACGGAACTCATAAATATAGCCTGGCTCGTTTCCGCCTTTTATTGCATCAACAAATATTAAGATATCTTGGTCCTCAATATAATAAAGAATATCGATTCCTGCAGCTCCTCCATCTACAATCTCAATATTTTTATCAAATTTATCTTGTTCTTGTAAATTTTTTAGTTTATGAACTACGTGAACTCCGAAACCATCATCAGACAATAAAACATTTCCTATGCCCATTATTAGAATTTTAGGTTTATCCATATAATTACCATAACTTCAATTTATTAATTCAATTAATTTAATTTATCTTTTTTATTTTTAGATTTTCAATTTTATTCTATTTTTTCGATTATGTTCAATCTTTTTGGCTTTCGGTTATCTTTTTGTTTTTTCTAAACCATGTAATTGAAGTTTGATTATTCAAATTTTTAAATTTAACATTATTTTCTTACTTAAAAGAATGTTGTATAAAATCTTTAAAACTAAATATTTCATAATTACAATAAAATATTAAACAATATATCATATAACAAGTAGAATAGTATATTAAAGTAGGGAAAGATCATTGGTAATAGGGTTTATTAATTCTTGTGGGCATGGTCCTATTCCGAGTGCAGTTATACTTCCAGGAGGGATTTGTGTTAGTCCTCTATCTTGTATTAAAACATAAGGGATATCTTTTTTATCTAAAATTCTTTTTAGTTCAATAAGTTCCACTTCGGATTTTACTTTTAAAACTACTTTTTTTTGGCCTTCTTGAAGCCAACGTTTTACCCATTTTTTATGGAACTTTTTAGTTTTTTCCATAGCTGAAACCGCTGCATGTGCTACTTGTGCTGCAATTTTACCTTTACCCATTTTAAGATCGGTTCGTACAATTATTACTTGTTTATATTTAAAGTATTCATTTTTTGCAGTGTTTTGCATTTTTACTCAACTTCACCTACATACTTAATAAGATTATTAAATGAATCATATAAAATTAAGTCCAAATTATTTAATTTATAATCGTGTAAAAAAAATTGTTATAAAGAGAAAATACGATGAAATTATATAAAATCGATAAAATTATCGGTATATTGTGTTATTCTACTACAGAAAAAGGAATTGGAGGAAAATTACGGAAAAAATTATCAGATTTCAAGGTGCAAGAAGTAAATAAAAATGGTAAAGTTTTAAATTTTTATCATTCAGGTGTAAAGATTCCAAATATTTATGAAAAAGATTTTGAATATTTGACCTTCAATTTGCAGAAAATGGGAATGACTACACCTGAAGCGATCGAAAAAATTGCGAATGCTACTGGTTTAGACTCAAATAATTTTTATTTTAGCGGATTTAAAGATAAAAGAGCGATAACAGTTCAAGAAATCTCAGTTAAGGGAAATCCAATTAAATTATTAACAAAAATTAATAATGATCATCTAAAATTATTCAATTTCAATAGGGGATCAAAAATTTTTGAGGGAGAACATCTGGGTAATTTTTTCACAATAATAATTAGGGATATAAATCTTTCAAAAAATAA
This sequence comes from uncultured archaeon, assembly GCA_964646355.1. Classification (GTDB taxonomy): domain Archaea; phylum Asgardarchaeota; class Lokiarchaeia; order Helarchaeales; family HEL-GB-B; genus HEL-GB-B. Next base: position 11,498 of record CAZYEE010000004.1, read on the forward strand.
ATGTAGAGATCGAATAGAAAAAATATGGAATGAGATTGAGTCTAATGGTCTGTTAAATTATTTTGGATATCAAAGATTCGGTTCTATAAGACCAATATCACACATAATAGGAAAAGATTTGGTTAAAAAAGAATATGAGAATGCGCTTAGGGACTATCTTACTTTTGAATCTAAATTTGAGAATAAAGAAATTGCAAATCTTAGAAAAGTTATCAAGAAAGATTGGCCCAATATTGATGATAAACTAATTAAAAAATTACCGGATAATCTGGATTTTGAGAAGAAAATTCTTTATGAATTAAAAAAGAGAAATAATGATTATAAAAATGTTATTTTCTCTGTATTTGGTACAAATTTGATCAGAATGTTCGTTCATGCATATCAAAGCTATCTATTTAATAAAATACTTAGCTTTAGATTCTTAAATCTGAAGAGAGAATTAATAGAGGGAGATGTTATTATAATTTTGGATTATCAAGGGCTTCCTACAGATAAACATGTAATTCTTAATCAAAAAAATTATAATGTGCTAATCAAGCTCATAAAAAGTAAAAAAGCTGTACTAGGTATTCCTCTTTTAGGAAAAAATACGATAAAAGATGAAAATATATCGAACAAACAATATATTAAAGAGGTGATTAATCAAGAAAACTTAAAAATAGAAGATTTTGATATATTAAATTCTAAAAATAAACTTCTTTCATTTATGGGAGGTTTTAGACCCGCTTTTATCTTTCCAAAAAATTTTAAATATGAATTTTTAAGACAGAATAATAGTCTAAAAGGGTTGATTATCAAAATGAAATTTTTCCTTCAAAAAGGAACCTATGCCACGATTTTTATGAGAGAATTGATGAAAACAAATCCTTTAGATTATTAAAAGATATAATTTTATTATAGGTAGGTTTTGCGTATCTTCATAAATTTATAGAACAGTCAAAATAAGAATAAATTAATAAAAATAAAGATAAACTGATTTAAATTTCATTGATTGTTTATATGTTTAATTTAATTATAAAATAAAAAGTTGTTTGATAATATTTTATCATTTTATTGTTTCATTGAATATTTATTGCTACATTATGTTCATTCTTGTTCTCTTTTTTCTTTTTCTTCACGTTCTTTCTTAAGTTTCATAGCTTTTCTCTTTAATTCTTTTGCTTTTGCAGTGAATTGTGCGGCTAATTTTTTCTCGCCTAAATCAACACTTTTAGCTGCAGCTTCGCGATATAATGTAGAGGCACGTAAAAATTGCTCTTTTTCTTCTGCCTGATCTGCGCGTATAAGTATTTCTTTTCTTTCTTCTTCCAATTTTGCTCTTCTTTCTGCGAGTTCTTTCCTTTTAAGTTCCTCCTCGCGTTCTAATACAGCTATTATTTCAGTCTCTTCTATTTCTCTGGATTTTTGATAATATTCGGTTGCTTTATCCTCTTCCCTCAATTTCATTGATAAATCTCCAGCTTGTTTATATAACATAATGGCTTCTCTAGGTCTACCACCTCTTTCAGCGGCATCAGCCTTGGTTAAAATTTTCATTCTTTTAGCCCTGTATTTTGCATATGGAATTGGGCTAGCCATTACCAGTTGAAATGCACCTATGATATATAAAAACGAAAAAATCAGACCAACTACCCATAAGCCCAATATAGTATTCCAAACGTAACCACCAATACTATAAGTAGCAATTATTGTTTCACCAACTGAAACATCAGAGACCACCAAGTAATTTGCATAGTTTACAAACTGAAGGTACAAGATATAGGATATAAATGCACCAATAAAAAAGATTATCGTAAGAAATCCGGATACTCGCAAACCAATTTTTTCTCTTTGCCATGCTACCAGAATACCAAAGAATGCAATAATTACTAGAATAAATACCATATACCAGGCACTCTTTAAAGATTTAACAATTTGTGATCCATATGTAAAAATTGAGGTGTACTGTATTTCCCATTCAAGTCCACCAACATATCCATTAGCTATACCTGCAGGACCTAATGCAAGTACAATTATTGAGAAAATTAATGCGGGAATAGAAGCAAATCTTGCACACCATATCCCACGGAATTCTCTGAAATTTTTTAATGCTTCACTCATCTTAACACTCGCCTTTTATTAAATTCTGATAGCTTTAAATTGTCTAATTAGGTGATATTAAATTCACCCTTTATTTATTACCATAATAAACCTACTAATTATTTATAAATTTCCCTATGCCGTTATTAATTATTTGCTCTTTTTTAAGTAGAATAGAATTGATTTCTGGGTTATAGGGCTTTTTTAATAATAAGGTTTGTGATATTAGAGGGTTTGTTTTTAAAATAAAGTGTTTATTTTTAAAATAATATTAAAATATCTATTATTCAAAAATTTTAAACAAAGTTAGATAATAATATAAAACGGTTGAGAATAAATTTATTGAAGGATATAATATTATTAATTAATTCCATCGAGAAATTAATAATCAAGATTATAAACATCAAATTCCGAGATTTAAACATTCTAGAAATATGAGATAAAGATATACAAATAAAATATGTGATTTTACATGCTATGGATAGAGAAATATAGGCCAAAAACATTGGATGATATTATTGGTCAGAAACATGTCGTAAAGCAGTTAAAGGGATACATAAAAAAGAGGAACTTACCAAACCTATTAATATATGGTCCTCCGGGAATATGAAATCAATGATTTCAGCCCAAAGGAAAGACCTCTATTGCTCATAGTTTGGTAAGCGATTTCTATGGAGACAAGTATATGCCAAATATTGAAGAAATATATATTTCAGATTCTAAAAACTATTATATGTTGTATAAACCTTATTGGGTGGAAATAGCTAAGAATGACCTGCGAAAACAAGAAAAGAGTAGAAGTCCAGGGAAATTTGATATTTTATTTGCAATTATTAGAAATTTCCCAAAAATAAGAACCTTGGATACGGCTCCGATTAAATTTCTGATCATTCATGAAGCTGATAAAATGGAAAGGGTCCTTCAACAAGCTCTTAGAAGGACTATGGAAAAATATAACAAATTGTGTAGATTTATCCTGATAGCCGATTCTATTTCTAATATAATAGATCCAATAAGATCGAGATGTACTGAATTAAAGCTTTTTCCGCTCACTCAAAACGAATTTTTATGGAAAATAAAGAATATTTGCGATTTAGAAGGAATTTCAATCACAGATAACGCTCTGAAACTGATTTATTATTATTCAAATAATGATATGAACATAGCTATTAATACAATCCAGACAGCATATATCTACAGTAAACATATTGATGAAAATTTGATCTCTAAGATGATAAAATCGATTTATCCAATGGAAATAGAATTATGTATACAATCTGCCTTTAGGGGAGATATAATTCAAGCCCGTGAAATCCTTCGTAATTTATTTGTGAAAAAAGGTTTAACTGGTAAAATGATCTTAAAATTATTTAGCATCTCACTAATGAATTCGAGTATTAGTGAGGAAATGAAAAAACAATTAGCAATCAAATTGGCTGAATTGGACGAATATATTAGTGGCCCTTCTACTGAAGAAATCCAATTCACTTATTTTTTAACATATCTTGCAACATTAAATATAACAACATAGGATTGAGGAATTAAAATGGAAGAAAAAGAATTATGGACGGTAAAATACGCACCCAAAAAAGAGTCAGATATTGTTGGAAATCCAAAAGCTGTAAAGGAGATCAAGGAATTTATTCAAAATTGGTCTCCTGGAAATGAAATTAAAGCATTATTATTATTGGGGCCCCCAGGTTGCGGAAAAACTACTTCAACACATTTGTTAGCCAAATTAAACAATTTTGATGTAATCGAAATAAATGCAAGCAATGTTCGAAATAAAAAGAGCATTGAAGAAACTATTATGCCTGCAATAACAACCAGATCAATAGTTGAAAATAGGAAAAAACTTTATTTAATAGATGAAGTAGATGGATTGAGCGGAACACAGGATAGGGGTGGATTATCTGCCATGTTAAAAGCAGTAAGAGTCTCATTATTTCCGATAATCTTTACAGCTAATAATATCCAGGATAAAAAATTTAGAGCCTTTAAAAATAAGGATAGCCAGATTAAAATAGTAAAATTTCAAAAGATAAGAGAACCCACTATAATAAGAGTGCTGCAGAAGATATGTAAAGCTGAAAATATTAAGGCTGATCCTAAAGCATTGCAAGAAATCGCAATCAACGCAAATAATGATTTAAGATCCGCGATTAATGATCTTCAAGCTATAGCGCAGGGTAAATCAGTTTTAACACTTGAGGATGTAAGAGAACTTCAATCAGTTAGGGATGTAGAAAGAAATATTTTTGAGGTTTTAAAAATAATTTTTAGCGTAAAAGATATTAGAACTTGTAATGAAGCAGTCTCATCGCTCGATATAGATTGGGGAATGCTCTTACAATGGGTAAATGAGAGCCTTCCTTATCATAAAGCTTCTATTGAAGCAATACATAATGCATATAAGGCATTAGCTAAAGCTGATCGAATCTATAACTTCATAAAGAGCAACCCTGAGAAAATTTCTTGGTCTATGCTTCCATACTTCATTGATTTAATTTCATCCGGAGTTACTATTCCAATAAAAAATGAAGGTGCCTTCCATCGTGTGCCTTATTACAAAAATGCTCCCAGCTTTTATTTCCAGAGCCTTGGTGTTTACAGCTCTGGTGCCCTGATGGATATTATTAATAAAATAAAAGCTAAGTTGAAGTGCAATTCAATGGATATTCTCACAAAACATATTCCATATCTTGCACTGATGTTCTTAAAATCCACACCTGAAAGTAAAAAATTGGCTGAATTTTTTGAACTTGATAAAAGAGAGATCACATTATTAAAAAAATATGCAAAATAATAATTGAATGATTGGCACCCAAACATCTAAAATGAAACTACATCCATAGCATGTAAATATTAATAAATATAGCAATAATTTTTGAAATTTTTTAATAATTTTTGAAATTCCACAATAATTAAATCAAAAAAAGAAAAGTGTTTAAATCAAACTCATTAATCCGATTTCTACTCTTTGTACTTCATCTAATTTTTCAATTGCTTCAACTGTCGAATCAGGGCCTCCTTCCTTATCTTCAGGCATTATTACAGTTAATTTTAAAACTTTGAGCCCAAAAGCGACAGGAAGTATATCATATTTATATATTCCTACATCTTCTGGAAGAATTGATCCTATTTTTTTTAATAATTCCTCCAAATCAGTGTCTATATCTTCGGGTAGAACTTTTAATTGAACCATGACTTTTTTGGACACGAGTTTTTCCTCCATTCTTTTGTCTATTTATTTTTTTATTTTTTTAGAAATCCACTCTTAGTATGCTAGACTCTTCTAATTCTAGGGGCCAATAAAATCGCATTTTACACACCGATATTGCCTAGAAAATTTCCTACAAATTTCACAACGCCAAATAATAACATCTCCACATTCAGGACATGTAAATTGAACTGCATCTTCGGTAGGGCTGATTATTCTATTACAACATGAACAGATTGGCGTTTTTATTATTTCCGAGTCGGACATTTTGAATTTACCTTTATCATCTTTTATTAATTGTTTTTGATTAAAACCTTAACAATCACTTATAAATTTTAAGTTATCGCTTTAAAATTGGAAAATCTGTTTAAAAAGATTGTAGAATAATTTTGCGGTAAATATTGGCAGATTTTTTGATATTAATAACTTTTTTACCACACCAGATTGAAAATCCATATCACCATATTCCTCAATGATTTGTGTGATAGAGCTTTCATTTATCGTCTTAAAAAGAATATCAATTAATTGATCTGGAACCAGATTGATAATGGATCTGATCATATTCATTACATAAAATTCTTTACCATAATATTTTTTCCAATTCATATCATATTTTTTTAGTGTCTTACTCGTGAAATCATCATTTAATATAGCCTCTACAGCAATTTTTGCTGCTATTTTAGAACAGAGCCCGCCCATTATAACTCCACCCCCAGTAGTTGCTTTAACATGCCCGGCGACATCACCTACTAGGAGTATATTATTTTTATGCGTTTTTTTAATCGGACCACCTGTGATAATGCTTCCTCCTAATATTTCAACAATACTTGCATTCTTTAGTCTATTTTTGATGGGAGTATATTTTTTGAGGAAATAGGATAAAAATTGATATACATTTCCTATATTTGAAGCAACTGCAATTCTAGCGGAATTTTCAGAAGTAGGAATTATATATGAAAAAAATCCAGGGGAAAGTCTACGACCAAAAAACATTTCAACAAGTTCAGGGTCATCTATTTTTATGTTATTAAATTCCAATTGAATTGCAGGTAGAATTTTTCGTGGGCGTTTAAATCCACATTGTCTAGCGATATTTCCTTTTACACCCTCAGCATCAATAATAATCTTGGAATAAATTTTTTCGGTTTGGTCTCCCTTTTTAATATTTAATTTGGCAATACCGTTTTTGTCTTTTGTACTTAATTCTACTTGATGAACTTTCCATCCTAATTTCAATTCAGCCCCATTTTTTAACGCCAATTTGGCAAGATATCTATCAAAAACTCGTCTATCTATTACATATGCCATCCGTTTATTAGCCCTGATATAAAAGGAATTATCTCGTAAAGAATGAAAAAGAGCTCCGTATACTGTATTTAAAATGCTTTTTTTAGGTACAATTAAACCTAGTCTATTAAATCCTTCAATACTTATTAGCCCAGCACATTGTACAGGTTCTCCAATGGTGTTATGTTCTTCAATCAGAAGAACATCAATATTTTTATCCAATTTTCTTATTTCATTTGCTGCTATGCACCCGGCTGGTCCAGCGCCTATTATTATTATATCATGTATGTTTTTTGACATTTATCTAAATCTTTCCTTCATTTACATTAAAGTTTTTATATATCATGTTTTATCAATAAACTGGTAAAAAAAATACATTAATTATAAATCCTTTAGAATTTTATATAATTATGACAATGAAATACATTAGAAATTTATTAAAAAAGAACTTTAAGGAGTTTCATGTAGAAAATGAATATAGTTATTCGTGGTGAAATATTACATATAATATTAAATGACAAGCCCATAGATAAGATAATTTTTGATAAAATTGAAGATCGAAACGAACATGATGTTGAAGTACATTTAGATAAGAATAATCATATAGTTAGTATGATAATTACAGATATAAAATTTGATGTCGCTAATGTAAAGCATATTTTGGAAATTATAAAAGAACAATTACCATTAATTGATAATGATTTTCCAAAACATGAATTAAATCCTATAATTAGGGAAATTGAAAAAGATAATAATATTAGATTTAGAATAAATAGAATATAATTCAAATAAATCTCAAAAAAATTGATGAATTTAAGTGTATATTAATTTGCTTAATCAATCATAATAATTTTTATCAATTTTTTTCAAGTTTCTAATAATTTAAATTTATTAAATAAAAATTATTTAAATATTAAGGATTATCAAAAAAATAATAGTTAAAAAACTGTAAGAGTGAAATAGAAAAATGGAAAGGTGTGAGCTTCGAGTCGCAGAGGCAAAACAACGAGATGTAGGTAGATCAATAGTTAGAATAGATGGAGAAACCATGAAAAAGCTGAATATCCGCACAGGCGATATTATAGCTATAATAGGCAAAAGAACTACTGCCGCCATTTCATGGCCCGCATATCCTGAAGATCAAGGCCGTGGAATCATAAGAATGGATGGTAGACTTAGGAAAAATGCGGGAGTAAGCCTCGGTGAAAAAGTTATCGTTGAAAAAGCTAATGAAAAAACCGCGAGATCTGTTATTTTAGCACCTACTTCTGTACGAATTAGAGCTGACCCTTATGTTGAAAGTTTCGTTAAACGCAAATTATTAAATTATCCGCTTACCAAGGGAGATACTATATTAATTTCAATTGGTATTAGTCGTGAAGTACCGTTTCAGATTGTTTCTACAAGACCTAGAGGTATTGTGGTAGTTAAAAATACCACTATCCTGCATGTAAGCGAACGTCCAATGGATGAAATTTCCAGCGGAATACCAATCGTGACTTATGAGGATATTGGAGGACTTGATGATAAAATTCAACGTATCAGAGAAATGGTAGAATTACCTCTTAAGCATCCAGAATTATTTAAAAGACTTGGTATCGATCCTCCAAAAGGTGTGCTTCTTCGTGGCCCTCCCGGATGTGGTAAAACATTACTTGTAAGAGCAGTAGCTAATGAATCCGAAGCTCACTTTATACCAATAAATGGGCCCGAAATTATGAGTAAATTTTATGGTGAATCCGAAAAACGTCTTCGGAATATTTTTGACGAGGCAGAAAAAAATGCCCCCAGTATAATATTCGTAGATGAATTGGACGCAATAGCTCCAAAGCGTGAAGAAGTTACTGGTGAAGTTGAACGCAGAGTTGTCGCCCAATTACTGGCACTTATGGATGGTTTGCGTATTAGAGGCAAAGTAGTAGTGATAGGCGCTACTAATAGACCCAACGCATTAGATCCAGCATTAAGGCGTCCAGGAAGGTTCGATAGAGAAATAGAAATCGGAGTCCCCGATAGAAATGGACGAAAAGAGATACTTCAGATCCATACAAGAGGAATGCCACTGGAAGAAGATGTGAATCTCGATGAGATTGCGGATTTAACGCATGGTTTTGTAGGCGCTGATTTGATGTCATTATGCAGAGAAGCAGCTATGAAAGCAATCCGGCGGTTCTTACCAGAAATAGATCTTGAAGAAGAAGAAATTCCTATTGAAGTTCTTGAAAAAATTTTTGTAAATATGAATGATTTTAAAGAGGCACTTAAAGAAATCGCACCTTCTGCAATTAGAGAAGTTCTTATCGAAGTACCAAATGTACACTGGTCAGATATTGGAGGTTTGGAAGAAGTCAAACAAGAACTAAGAGAGGCTGTTGTCTGGCCAATTCAGAAACCTGAGTTGTTTAAAGAAATGGGTATTAAACCTCCGAGAGGTATAATGTTATATGGGCCCCCTGGTTGCGGAAAAACTCTTCTTGCTAAGGCAATAGCCACTGAAAGTGAAGCTAACTTTATTAGCGTAAAGGGCCCTGAAGTTTTAAGCAAATGGGTAGGCGAATCTGAAAAAGCTATCCGAGAGATATTCAGAAAAGCAAGATTAGCATCCCCTGCTATTATATTTTTTGATGAGATAGATGCTATTACTCCTAAAAGAGGAATGAGTTTCGGAGATTCAAATGTCACGACCCGCGTTATCTCTCAACTTCTAACCGAATTGGATGGTCTGGAAACATTATCCCGTGATGTCGTAATTGTCGCAGCAACAAATAGATTGGATATCGTAGATCCAGCTTTAGTACGTCCTGGTAGAATCGATAAATTAATTAAAGTTGATGCACCTGATGAGAAAGCAAGGTTAAAGATCCTTCAAATCTATACTGCAAATATGCCCTTGGCTGATGATGTAGACTTAGAACTACTTGCAAAAGAGTTAGAAGGATTTGCAGGAAGTGATATCGAGGGTCTTTGTTATGAGGCGGGTTTAGTCGCACTTCGTGAAAATATTGAAGCTAAAAAAGTTTATAAGAGACATTTTGAACTAGCTAGACAAAAAATACACCCCACTATTACGCCTGAAATGAAACGATTTTATGATGAAATGGAACGAAGATTCAGACAACTTGTTATACCCTCAAAACAAACCCCTTACACATAAATTATTTATACCTAACAGATTTTTGTGAATATACTAATTTATCTATCTTAAATGTTGTATCACAAACAAATTAGTGGACGGTGAATTAGACATGAGTAATGGAATGTGGAACCCAACACCACCCCAAGATTCTGTAATTTTTGCGTTAAAGAAAAATAAAGGTGTAATGACAGACCAAGAACTCCTAAATATCTTAAAAAATGAATATAAATTTATGACCATGAAAGAATTACACCAAATTTTGCTTAAATTAGAAATTCTGGGAGTTATACACGTAAGTCGAATTGTTAAAAATAAAAATAGGATCGAATTAACCGAGAAATATAAAAAATTTTTACTTAAATAAATTTATACATTATATTTAGTATAAAATATCGATGATTTTCTAGAGATTCTATCTGATTTAACCTTTTTTTGTTTTAAATCATAAAAAATTGTTCTTTAAATTATTAAAAATTTTAATAATCCTGATTTTTTTACATTCTTTTTTAATTTGGGTTAATAAAAGATATTTTACGAAAATTAATTTTGACAGATATTTGCTGAGTGTTTTAACTTTTATCTATTTTTCAATATTTTCTTAATAAATTCCATCTAATATCCTATCTAACATTCTTATAGCTATTTTAAACAATTTTATTATCGAAAATTAAAATATTACTCAATTTTATGTTCTTGAATAAATTTGATAAACTCAAAAAAACCATCTTCAGGATGTAATTCATTCCAGAGTTTCACTTTCTTTTTATTAATATTCATTTCATACCATGCTTGCTTGATATTCCTTTTTAAATCCTCGATATCGTTTGGATACCATTCGCCAGGGCAGATGTTTTCAAGCCTTTGAAGATCACCATTCTGATTTAATGTAAATGGATAGGTGTGACATACCATTGGCTTGTAAAGATGTATTCCACACATTCCCAACTCATTTAAAAAAAAGATACATGAACCATCAGGTCTTTGACGGAGCCCTAACACAACTTCTTCGGATCTCATTATAATTTTTGGAAAATATCTTAAAATATCATCATTTACATAATATAAAGATAGGAATTGTTCTGGTCTAAGGGGCGTGTTTTTTAATATTCTTATTACATCTTCTGTTGTTATTAGAACGGTATATTTAGTGCAACAATACCCATTACATTTATTAAAACAGAAATTCCCATCATTTACCATAATATTGACCCTACCATTTGCCCTGCTAGTCATGTCTGCCGGTCATATCATATTTCGATTTTCGGTTTTTTATCTTTTTTTCCTTCTAGATAATATCTTACTGGTGCTTTACCTATGACTATCATCAAATTTTTCAGTTTTTTCTGGAATCTCTCCCAGATTTCTGAAGGTATTTTCGGTATTTCTCTGATCTTTTTTGATATTTCTTTAATTTCTTCAATTTCCTCAATAGGAATAATTTTTGAGTATTCAATTTCTTCTTTTTTACCTTCAAGGATTTCTTTTGCTTTTAACCATGAAAATGTCCATGGTTTGCTGGGATCTATTTTCTTATATTTTACCTCCTTTCTATCAACAATAATACAATGTTCACAACATGCAAGTTCACATGATTTGCAATAAATACAAAATCTCTCATCAACCGCTACCTTTTTATCTTTTTCCTTTGGAATATACCATGCTTTTGTTGGACATATTTTAACACATGCTTTACATCCAACTGGATCACAGTACTCAAGTCTCTGTAAAGTGATCTCACCACTCATCGATTTTTCTACCTTTATCGCATCCTCAAATCACGCCACACCACACCAATCGCAATATATACATTTACTTTCATCGATATTTATTGAACCCTCTATTTTAGGATCGTTGATAGTTCGATCTATTATCGTTTCACATGAAACTTTTATTGCATCAACAGGACAAATTTTTTCGCATAATCCACAATAATCACATTCATCATAACTAATATCAATTCTTTTACCAGCATAAATATTGAGTGGAGAAGCTTCTGCTGGAATCACTTCTAATGCATCACATAATTTATCGCATAATTTACAATATGTGCATTTTTCAAGGTCTATCTGGATTTTACCCTTTATATCATAATCCTTAAAAGATTTATTTCCTGGATATTTGACCAACTCATCCTTTTTTGTTACTTTTACCCTCGCTTCAATAGCATCTCTTGGACATATCTCTTCACATAAGAAACATTTGACGCATTTATTTTCATCTAATGAGATGGATCTATCTAGTTCTGGATATCCTTCTATTTCCTTAATTTCCTTATCATTAAACTTAAACTCCATCGCATTCAAAGGACATAATGTACATATTCCACAATAATCACATTTATCCTGATCAATCATTATATAGGGCGCATCTAATTCTCCAGTGGCAATTTCAGGAACTGGGCCCAACTCAATTGCATCTGAAGGACAGATCGCCACACATATACCGCATCCGGTGCAGTTTTTTGGTTTATGTATCAATATTTTTTTGAGACCTTCCGCTTCATAAGTATAAATAAAGTCCATATCATCGGTTACATCCATTGATTTGATAATTTTTTGCTCATTTATTTCAGTTTCAGTCATTCATATCACTCCTTCTTTTTTATTCCTCCTTTAATTCACTCCCGATTGTGCCTATTTTTTCTAATTCTTTAACAAAATCTTTTATTTCTGCTACTATCTTTTGCGCCTCTGAAGCTCCCGCACTAACTATTCTCAATCTTTTCTTATTTATACCAGCATCTTCAAGCAGCTCCCATAATGCTTTTACTCTTTTTTCAGCTCTATCAAAACCTATTCGATAATGACAATCCTGAGGATGACATCCACCTATTAATACACCATCTGCACCTTTTGAAAGAGCATATAAAATAAATGCGGGACTTACTCTTCCTGTACACATTACTCGAATAATTCTTATATTCGTTGGATATGATAATTTGCTGGTTCCTGCAAGATCAGCTGCTGAATATGAGCACCAATTGCAAAAAAACGCTAAAATTAATGGATAATCATGTTTTTCACTTAATATTGCATCAATCTGTGAATAAATCTGATTATTTGTAAAATTTGGAATCTCAATTGCTCCCGTGGGGCATGCACCAGCACAAGTACCACAACCAACACAGTTCAACTCTTTAACTATGATCTGCCTTTTCTCTTTGTCAAATTCAAGCGCTTTCCAATCACATGTTCGTTCACACAATCTGCATTTTATACATTTTTCGTGGTCAATTTTAGGTACCAAAACTTCAATTTCTACTTCCCCTGCTTTCACTAGAGTTGCAGCTTTAATAGCTGCACCTTCTGCATGTGCTATACTATCTTGAATATCTTTTGGACCTTGAACACAACCTGCTAAATAAATTCCCTTGACAGTAGATTCAGATGCCCTTAATTTTGAATGATCCTCTAATAAAAATCCTTCTGGATCGAGTGCGATGTTTAATTTTCCTGCAAGCTCTTTTATTCCTTTTGGTGGATCTACACCTACAGATAAGACAACAAGATCATACTCTTCTTTTATCAATTCCATTGTTAAAGTATTTTCTGCTTTTAAAATTAGTGAATGTGTTTTTGGATTTTCTACAACTTTACTAACTCTTCCTCTAATAAATCTCACTCGGTATTCATTGATTATTCTTTGCCAAAATTGTTCATATCCTTTTCCATAAGCCCTTATATCTATATAGTAAACGTCAATTTTAGCATCAGGTATCCTTTCTTTTATCTCCATTGCTTGTTTCATGGCATACATACAACACACCCTGGAGCATCCAGGTCTATTTTTATTTTCATCTCTGCTACCAACGCATTGAATAAAGGCAACTCTTTTCGCAATTTTACCATCAGATGGTCTTAAAATCTGTCCTTTCGTCGGACCTGAGGGCGTTAGAAATCGTTCCATTTCTAAACCTGTAATAACATTCTTATAAACATTATATCCATATTCCGCATATACAGTAGGGTCAAATGTATCAAAACCCGCAGCTACAATTATCGCGCCTACATTTATCTCGATTAATTCACTTTTCTGATTGAAATTGATCGCATTACGATCACAAAAAGTTTCACACGCCCTACATCCAATGCATGCTTTAGGATCAATAACTGCGACCATTGGAACAGCTTGTGGAAATTGTAAATATATTGCCTTTCTTGTGCTAAATCCACCATTGTAATCTTCTGGAACTTCTACTGGACAAACACTTGAGCATGTCTCAATACAACCAATACAAAGCGATTCGTCTACAAATCTGGGCTTTTTTTCAATCTTAACAAGATAATCTCCTATATGTCCCTCTATTTCTTTCACTTCTGAATAGGTAATAAGTTCCACATTCTTATGCTGATTGACTTCTACCATCAATGGCGCAAGAATACAAATACTACAATCCATAGTAGGAAATGTTTTGTCATACATTGCCATATGGCCGCCAATACTGGGCTCTCTCTCTATTAAGTAAGTTTTAATACCCATATCACCTAAATTTAATGCCGCTTTTATTCCGGAAATACCACCACCTATAATAAGAACAGAATCTTTAACAGCTACTTTTTTCGGTTCATATGGCTCTAATAATCTAGCTTTCTCAATCGCTGCCTTTATGAGGTCCAGAGCTTTCAGCGTTGCTCTTCTACCCTCACCTTTATGCACCCAAGAGCATTGTTCCCTTATATTTGCTATTTCTATTAAGTATCTATTGACTCCAGCTTCCTCTAATGCTGAACGAAATAATAATTCGTGTACTTTAGGCGAACATGAAGCAATTACCACTTTATTAACATTTTCTTCCTTTATTTTTTCTTTTAAATTCTTTAAGCCTTGCTCTGAACAGACATAATCTTCATCAATTACTAATAAATCTTCTTCTTTCTCAAGATCTCTTTTTATCTCTTCTATATTCACGACTTCTGCTATATTCATGCCACAATGACAAATAAAAACTCCAATTTTCATTTACTAGACACCAATTAAAATATTGAGCTATCTCTAAAAATTATTTCTCAGACCTTTTGAAATTTAGCTTCATATATACCAATAAATTTATTTTAAACTAAATAATCCACATTCCTTATAATATTCAAATCCTTAATGGAAATCATTTCAAAAAATTTTTATAGCATAATGCTATTAGAACTTTTGAAATAATCAATCAGTTTTAAAGACGCCCAAACTATTTGAACCTAAATGAGAGAGATGGGCCGATAGATCAGTTGGTAGATCGCCAGGCTTGCACCCTGGAGGCCTCGGGTTCGAAATTTATGGTACCTAAAAAATTCTAATATAACTTCTAAATTTGGTACCTGACGAAACTCCCGATCGGTCCACCATCTCCTTTTTTTAGCTATATTTTCTGTAATAATTCGTCTATTAAGAAAGTAAAAACTTATTATTTAAAAAAATTAAAATTTTTTAGTTAAGTCTTCAATTAACTAACTTTAATTTCCACTATCTTTTAATTCGCTGATTTTACTCTCAATTTCGTCTATCAAAAAAATGTTATCGATTGATTGCGCTAATCTTAATGCATATTCCCATGAGTCTATATTTTTTGAATTAAGTTCCATCCACCGTTTCAATACCATTTCACCGATATCATTGTATATCTCAGCAAATTTTATGACTTCTTCCCATAATTCTGGTAGTCTATCATCTACTTTGCCAGTTTCCGCTAGAAATAGTTTGATTACAGGCATACTATTCAGTCCTCGTTTTGCGAATTCTATAGCTGGGTTTTCTCTAAATGTATGCACTGAATCCGCTAATTCATAGAAATAGTATGCCAAATCGAATAACTCTAAATCATATGCTCTATTACTTGCTTTTATCAAAATCCTTGCATAATATGTCCCCAATCTGACCGCCATCCATACATCTCGATTTATTAGGTCTAATACCTGATTTACTAGCGTTTTACTTTTATCATATATAAAATAAAGCGCAGGTTTATCAAAACCCGTGAGTTCAGCCTCTGATCGTTTCACTACTGTCATATAATCTTTTATTAACTCAGGTTCATTTAATATAGCTTTTAACTCCAATACACGAGTAAATAATTCATCTAATTCTTTTGATTTCTTTAATGCTTTCTTAAAATAGTTGCCTCCGAGCGTCCTTAAATCCACTTGAACTTTTTTATCAAAAATTTTTCTTTTTATCATTCAAATTACCTTACCTTTAAAACCATTTCTTATTTTTATGTCTTAAAAATATTGATAGATGCTTGATTGATTTAATAATTGTTTGATTTATTTCATAGATTTTTTTATAAAATCCGTTTTTCTTATCTTTTTAAATTATTTATTTCCATATTAAATTTAATTATTTCCGTAATATTTTACTTGTAATTGATAGTATAAAATAACCTTTAATAGGAATTGATATTTTGATTAATGATAGAAAACTTGTTGATTTTTTCATTATTATAAAAGGTTTATAGATATTTTCATTAAAACGATATTTATTATCAAAATTTCGATCTATGACTTATGAGAATTAAAATCCTCATTACCATACTTGTTATTTTCTTTTTTTAGCTATCGTTTATAATTTTCTTATATTTTGTTTTTTATCTATTTCATTCTATTATAAATCAACTCGACAATATCTATGACTTTAATTTCAGTACCTTCAAATGTTGCTGCAACGTCTGCTAAATTTCTCTTACAAAAAGGGCATGATGATATTAAATATTCTGCGCCTGTTTCCAGAGCCTCTTCGATCCTTTTTGACCCTATTTTTAGTGCCAAATCTGGATATGCTGATTTTAGACCACCACCTGCTCCACAACAAATGGAACCTCTTCTATTTGATTTCATTTCCATAAATTCCACATTAGGTACACTTTGTATTATTTTGCGAGGTGTTTCATAATCTTGTTTTGCCAATCCTTTCGTAGAATGGCATGGGTCATGGTATGTTGCCCTCAACAGGTTATCATTTACAAACCTTATTTTCCCGTCTTTAATCAAATTGTTTAAAACTTTTAAATAATTTATCACCTTTATATCCCCTAATAAGTGCTTATAATCATTGGTTAGAGTCTTTAAACATCCTGCACATGTGGTTATAATTTTTTTTATTCCAAATTCATTGAATAACTCGATATTTTTTTCGATACATATTCTTGCTGTTTCAATATTACCAGTTCTAAACATTGGGCTCCCACAACAGATTTCTCCACTTAAAATTGTAAAATCAAATCCACATTTTTTTAATATTGAATAAAAAGACCTTGCTATTTCAATAGATCGATAAGATGAGGTACAACCCACAAAATACATTGTATCACTGGATCTATCTACATATGTAGTCTCATTATTAGGTATCCAATTTAATCTATTCATCTTATTTTCATTATATGGGTTATTATTATTTAAGATATATTCTCCTAATGCCATATGCACGGGTAATCCTAATTCTAATTCTTGGAGATCCCTCCTAAATGTCTCAAATATTCTATGTGTATCAATCCCAGAGGGACAATGTATTTTACAATTACCACATGTGGTACACATGAAAAATATTTCCGCCGTTCTTGGTGTAATATCCAATATACCATCGATAATTCCTTGTAGAATCATCAGTCTACCTTTTGCAATATAAGTTTCAAATCCAGCTGTATTTTCTCTTATTGGGCATATAGTATAAGTATTCTCCTTTTCCTTATAAATTTCGCGACAATAACTGCATCTAGAACAGATAAAGATCTGATCCTTTAATTTATAAATATTTAATTCTCGAATAGACTTCATTTTTAATTTTTCCTATAATTTCAATAAAGTTGGGTTTAAAATATTATTTGGGTCGATTGTATATTTTAAATTCTTTATAAATTTAAAGTATTCTTCTTTGTAGTTGTCTGATACAACATCTCCAATCACTTTACCCAGCCAATAGTGGATAGCCCCTTTATTAACCTCTCTTTTTATCAACTCTTTCCATAATTTTCGTCCAAATTCATAATTCTCTTTACTATTAGTAGGCACCATTATTGTTGGCAATATATCAATACAATTCCCACTAATAAAAGCATAGAACTCCCAGACTATTGAGTGCTTCTTTGCCTCTTTTGAATATTCTTCCATAAATTCCGTAAACATATTATGAAACTCCAGCGCCCTTTTTATTGGAATCTTATTACATGATGCACCAAAATTTCCTACCCGTCCAGACATCGGAAAAATCTCATATTTCTTATCCTCTAAAATCATTTTTGGAAATGATTCCTTTCCTTTTTTCCCTCCATATTTGGAATTTACTTTATCTAGAAATTCGACTTGCGCATCTACTATCTTTTCCGAAACTCCCTCCACTTTTCCGTGTATTGGAAACCTACCTTTACCTCCCCAACTTACACCAATTGAATTATCAACTACCGCCAAATCTGATGCAATCCTATATTTTGCAAGCTCCCATATACAATTGATAACTGAAGATAGATCATCATATCCATAATGAATATATCTAATGTGTTCGGGATATGGATACAATTTGAATGTTATCTTGGTCTTTATGCCCATTATTCCATTATCTCCACAAAATATTCCTGATATATCAGGCCCTATCCCATATCTGGTATGACGAAAATATCTTTTCAATGCAGCAGATCCTGTATTAATAATCTCTCCAGTAGGTAATACTACTTCTAAACCAAGAAGAATATCACATGCCGTTCCATATTTGGCTGATCCATACATTACTGAAGCAACTGAAACCGCACCACCTACTGTACTTGTATATCCCGGCCCTGGGCCCACAAACCCAGTATACCAGCCTCTCTTTTTTAATTTAGATTCTAATTTCCCCCATGTTATACCCGGTTCCACAGTAACACTCATAGAATCCTCATCTATTTCAATAATATCATTTAACCTTGTTAAATCTAATAAAATTCCACCTTCTTTTAATGGAACGCCCATAAATACTAATGAAGTACCTGCTCCCCTCGTCCAAATAGGTGTCCTTGTATCATTCGCTAATTTGATTATCTCACATATCTCTTCAACCGAACCTGGCCTCACCACCATATCTGCCATAATTCCCGGCTCTGGAGATGCGTCCCTTGAATATGTATATAAGGTTTCCTTATCAACTGCAACATATTCTTGTCCCACAATATTTCCTATAGAATCTATTAATTCTTTCATAACTATTACCTATTTCTAATTTTGTCCTTCATTTTGAAAATTTTATAATTTACTACCTTCTATCTTACCTTCTATCAATTATCCAATATATTTTCATCAATTATCTGATGTATTATCTGATGTCTATTTTGTTATTCATAATCCGAAAACCACATTTGTTTACTGACCATATAAATCCATTAATTAAAATCCATCAAAAATATGACCAGCTGTTAAATTTCTATTATTTATGACTTAATTTTAGCTTCTATAATCCCATAATCATTACCTTGATTTTAAAAAAGATGTCGGTGCATTTTTATCTTGGTTTAATATATTTCTCCATAAGGTAATACTCCTTTTTTTAACGTAATATAGTATCCACCTATTACCGATATCGGCTCAAGAAAATATATCGGATCCTCGCTTGATTTATTGAACTGTAATGAAGTTTCGCCCCAATATACTTTTTCGGGGACTAACTCCATAATAGTACCCTGTACCTGTTTTAATGCATAAGTTCCACCACCAGGCTCAAAAAACTGCCTTATAGTGATTAGAGGCACTTCTGGAATGGGTAACTCCGAAACTTCCTCTTTTATTTTCAAATCAATTCTCATTAAATCAATATTTTTTCGATTTAAAATCCCTATAACTTCATTATCTTCCTTATTTAATATCATATTCGCAAGCTTCTTCGGAAATCCCCAGATCTCTCTCCCAGCAGCCATTGCTATATCTGAATCTACAAACATGCTATTACAATATAGACCTGTCTTTTTTCCTTTCTCACCTTTATACGTGACTTCAAAAAAGGTCGCAGCTTCATAATACGGACCTATTGTCGACTTCGGATATTCCGCTATAAATGCCATCGCCATAACTCTTCTACTTATTTTAAACTCCTCCGGTAATATGTTCTCAACTTGCTCTCGCTCCACCTGATATAATACCATCAATAATCTTGTTCCCTCATATATATACGGCGGCTCTGGATATAAACTACCAAACACAGGCATCGATCTTAAACTCATTTTTACCTCACTAATCTTTTTTTTACTTTCACATTCAGTTTTCTTAACTTTTAATATTGACTTCTTTTTTATTATTGACTTTTTTTATATTTCAGTCTTTTTACTATTTCCAATAAAATACCTCTCTTTAATATCTAATAAAACACCTTATCTTAGGACTATAAATTAAACCCTCATTATTTTTTGAAAATTAGACCATAAATTTCCTGAGATATAAAAATAATGACTTTAAAAACTAATCTTTCAATTAAGAACTATAACATTATAATCTTAACCCATAAAATATAATCTATTAAATTAATAATATTAATATTAAATCAATTATAGTTAAGAAAAAATAAAAAATAATTTAATTATTTTTAAAAGGATTAAAAAAATTATTAAAGATATTTCTCTAAACCTAATTCTCTTATTTTTTCCTTAGTTGGTAGTCCATTTTCTTTATCCCAGCCCCGTTCATCATAATAATCTTCAATTAATTGGTTTGCTATTTGAGGAGTAATCTCTACTCCACCATAAAAGTCCATTAGTTTTAATTTGATTTCACCATATTCTAAGGTCTTAAACCAATTTTCTGGAAATCTATCATCTTTACGATTAAATCCTTCTTTCATATTCAAGATTTTCATCAAATTCCATGTTCTTTCTGCTGCTTTCCTTATTTCATCCTCACTTAACTCAATTCCTGTAACCACTTTATACAACTGTGTTACTGACTTTAAACTATAAAATCTGTTTATTTGGGCTCTAGCACATATCCCCATTGATGTCAATACCGTATACCATTCCTCCGCATATCTTGTTAATCTTCCAACATTTATTCCCATCTCTTCTCTTGGCGCTTTGTATAAACCATCTATCGCATTTTCAGGAATACCCATCCGATAAAAATGCGTTCTAAAAGTTTCTAATGGCCTACCACCCATTGCTAAATATGTGGGCGAACCTCCACTCGAAACATGCGCACCTTTCGGATTTACTACCTGCTCAAACTCCATTGTCCCCATTCTCATAATCCTTGGATCAAATACCTGCTCCAACCCTTTTACTACCAACATATCCTTCTCGATATCCTCATAAACTTCGGCAACTTTCCGCCAACCTTCTTTTATGACCTTCCCTATACCCTCCCCATTTATTACCATCTCACATAACCTCATTAATGTTTCAAAATCTGCTTTCCACTCAAGCCCAGTACTCTCTTTTGTTATCCTACCTTTTTCATATAATTTGGTAAAAAATTCAACAAACTGCACCATTGATAACGCATCAAGCCCCGTCCTATTAATCCAATCAAACGCCTTTACCGCTTCATTATATGTCCTCACGTCTTTCAACATCAATATTAGAAAATCGTTTAGCACCGAAGAAGTATAATTTATCAAGCCCTTATATTCTCCTTCTTTTATCTCCAAAACATCCTTATCTCCTAATGGACAACTGGGACATGCTAATCTTTTTTTCTTAAGTTTTCTCAAGTAAACCCGACTTGAACTCTCCTTGGCTTTTTGACGTTCACCAGTCGCAGCAAATAACATGTCCAATGGCGCACTCTTCATTAACCCTAACTTCTGCCACTCCTTTAATTTCGGATAACCCTTTATTCTTTCAAATAATTTTTTATAAAAATCCCAAAAAGCTTTATTGTCCGCTACTTTTACACTTCCTCCGCCTCTTGCTACTATGGCTTTTAACTTCTTTGACCCCATAACCGCACCTAATCCACCTCTCCCAAAAGTCGATGCCTTGTCAATTAATGCCAGAGCAAATTTGACCAATTTCTCTCCAGCCTGCCCCATCGCTATAACTCCGCAATCACCATATTGGTCTCGCATAAAATCTGTAGCCTCCACAATATCCTTACCCCATAACATTCCAGCATCCCGTATCCCTATACCATTTTCTGTTACTTCTAAATATACAGGATCTTCAGACGCACCCTCTATTATAAGATGATCATAACCTGACATCTTCAGATTTATCCCGAATGATCCACTACCACAAACTGATACTACCGCACCCGTCGCAGGAAATTTCGTTGTACCAACTGTTCTTGATGCACCCGGCACTATAGTACCCACCATTGGACCCGTACCTATTATAATCCTGTTTTCTGGAGACATTGGGTCTATCCCAGGTCTGAAACCTTCCGCTATTAATCTTGTGTTTATCCCTAAACCACCAATAAATAATTTAATATCCTCTATTTCTAATTTCTCTATACTTATTTTGCCCGATGTTAAATCTACCCTTGCAATATTCCCAGTATAACCATAATATTCCATCTCTTATTCAACCTCCTTTATCAACGCCCCATATAAACAATAATCCGCACATTCACCACAACTTCTGCAATCCTCATCAAACTTTATCCTGGGCTCCAACCCAGTAAAATCCACCTTGATATATGCCTTCTCCAAACTAAACTCTTTATTATATAAATAAGAACACCTTAATTGACAAATCCTGCATCCAGTACAATTTTCACTCTTAATAACTATCTTCATTTTACTTACACTCATTTAAAACCACATTCTATCAATTTTTTATTTCATTAATCCCTTTTTTAATTCTCATTAAATCCTTTCCTAAATATATAATTTCACCTCCCATCTTAAATCCCTTATCAATATTCTTCTATCCCTTTTCTATTTTAAAACACCTCTCATTACTTCTAATCTTCCTTAATAACTTCTTTCACCTGGACTATTATCATTTGCTCTAAATTCTACTCCTTAAACTCTTTAGACTCTTTAATATCCCCATTTTGCCCTTTGAACTTCCTTCTTAACCCGATTATTCCCCTCGTATCCATGTTATATATTCATGACCTTTAAATTATTTAAAAATACCCCATCATATATATATACGACTTATTGCCAATATTTCCAATAATTATACCATAAAAATTAAAATCCCTCTCTTATTACTCCCTATTCCCTTCTTGATATGTTTATTATGCATTATGTAGATTATTAATTGCCTCTACAAGATTTTTTCAATATATACTACATTAATACTATCTCTGGGATTCCGTTCTTATACCTCTTCTTCTTATATCCTTGGATCCTCCCTATAATTGTTTTTGTCAAAATTTCACCAAAAAGCGCATTTTTTGCGAAAAAATAAATTCTACCAACTCAAAAATAATTCGATAAAGCTAATTACTACGGGGCAAATAAATTCCTTTTTAAATTTTTCTATCCCATATTAGAATTTAATTGAATCTCATACTCAATATCTACCATAACCTCTCTTGGTGAATATCATGTCTCATGAAGAAACCGATGTAAAATCAAGGAATTTGAATGCTCTTGACCAGACTAGAAACTTATCTTTCCACTCAAGACTCGCTAATGAGAACGATATACCACATATTATTAGATTATATAATGAAACCTACCAAAACTCTTACCCTTACCCCCATTGGACTGATTATAACCATATCCGCTCCGTCATCAATAATAACTCCTATATCTGGCATGTCTACGAAGACCCACACGGCAACATCGCCGCAACACAGTTCCTTGAAATTAATAAAGATTCTAACATTGCTGTCATGCACGGCTACATGATTAGTAAAGAATATCGGGGCCTCGGTCTCGGCAATATTATGGTCAAAGATAATTGTAAACCGATCCTTGAAGACCCCCGCAATAAAATCGATATGTGCTGGTGTGAAGTCAGGACCGCTCATAATAAATCTCAAAAAATGTCCATGGCTATCGATTTTATCCCCATCGCTTTCCTACCCCATAAAGACGTATTCTTTGGAAAACGTGAATCCGATATCATCATGGCTTGGTACAACCCCCATCGCAATATCTTCCAACACCACCGCAAAGATATCAAAATTATCTCCGAAATACTACCTTACTTTAATTACATCAATGATAAAATTAATCTTAAACTCCCTAAACCTAAAATCGAGTTCTGGGACGAATACTCCCTTAAATTATCTAATAAACCCGTCCTCATCGATATCAAAAAAACTAAATTTAACTACTTCCACGTCCACCTTAAAATTGACGAGCTCAACTTCATGAAATTCAAAATTAATAACAATATTAATACCGCTGAAGAATTCGATTACTCCGTCACCTCCATCGAATACTTCAATAATTTCCTGTTTGTCCTCAATAAAATGTTCGATGAAAAACTTTATTACATCGAAATCTGGATCTCCGCCTACAACACCGAACAACAAAAAAGCTGCATCTCCCT
Organism: uncultured archaeon; assembly: GCA_964646355.1. Lineage (GTDB taxonomy): Archaea > Asgardarchaeota > Lokiarchaeia > Helarchaeales > HEL-GB-B > HEL-GB-B. The sequence goes on from CAZYEE010000004.1 coordinate 35,609, forward strand.
CGGCTTCATCCCCACTGGCTACTTCCCCGCTATTAAAAAAATTAACTCCCTTAATGAAGATCGCATCGTTTTTGTTAAATCTAAATCCTACCCCCTCCATGAAGGTAAGAAATTTAACCTCCAACTCACTCCCAAAACCCGCACCATCTTCCATCTATATAAAAATTATCTCAATAAATTCAATCATAAATTCTGATCCATTCTAATCCATTCTAATCCATTCTGATCCATTCTGATCCATTCTAATCATCTCTAACTACCTCTTATCAATACCTCATTCCTATTTCATTCCACCCTTGATCGGATTTCCTCCCCTCTTGATTATACTACCTTGAACCCCTGCTAAAATAACCCTAATAACGCCGCCCTAAATATATAATATCCATCCTAAACCTAAAAAATCTTATAATACCTTTATATTTGGCTTAATATATTTAATTTATTAAATCTATCTCCATATCTGATTTATTGAATCTATATCCCTTCAACTTATATATTATTTAATATATTCTCACATTTAATTTGATAATTGATTATAAATTCGTAAAAACTCCCACTATTAAAATGTCATTAAAATATAAATATATAATCTTTCTATGCATATATAATCTTTCCACGTGTTTAAAATGTACCACATCAAAATTATTGATAACTTAAATGACTCACTCCCCTTCTTTCTATTCGACCTCTATATCCCTATCGTACCTCCCGCTATCCAAGCCATGCTATCCTCTTATCATTCCTCTCTCATGATCCTCGTCCTCGACCAACAAAACAACACCGTCGGACACTGCTGCTGCTTCCTTAACTCCAAAAAAAATCAACTCGAATTCGGATTCTTCGGTCAATTTGACCACACCAACTCCTCCATCTCTAATCTCCTACTTGAAAATATCGAATCTATCGCATCTGATTGGCACGCTCACAAAATCATTGGGCCCGTTAACGCTCCACCCGGCGTCTACCTCTACGGCTTCGACACTCATGACGAAAAACAAAAATCTTACCTCCAATTCTTTAAGAACAACCTCTACTCCGATTACGACTCCTACCGCATCTATGAAATCCCTATCCTCCCTAAACGCAACCTCAAAAAACCTCACGACCTCATCCACATTGAATCCATGAACGGCATCGACAGAAACCACCTCAAACGCGAACTCCATAAAGCCTCCCTTAAAGTTATCGGACCCGTCGCCGATGACCTCATCCTCCCTACCGAACTCTGGGACACCGTTTTCTACCTCATCGACCACTATGGCTACCCTGAATGTATTCAACTCACCTATGACAACAATAACGAAGTTAACGGCACCGCCGTCATCATCCCTAACTCTAACCCCCAATTCCTCCTTAATAACGGTCGGTCCATTGAATTACGCATCGCCAGCGGCGGATGGGATCAGTCACACGCAGGTAAAGGCTACGCTATGTACCATATGTACAAATTCGGTAATATGTGCAAAAAAAATAAAGTTAAACGCCTCCTTATCGGCCAGATTAATACTAAAAATGCTCGCGCCATTAGAGCTATGGAAAAATTCGGATGCCCCCTCGCTTATGAACATCTCATGGTCCAAAAAACTCTCTAAACTTAAATCTCCATTTTTACTTTATTTTCTCTATTTATTCTGTTTTCCTACTTCTCCCTAAAAATAGAAACATATCTCTTAAAAAAAATAAATTTAAATAACTCAAAAAACTGTGTCTACCCCTCTTTGACTGATTTTTTTTCTCTTATTAACGCCCCTATTTTCTATCTACTAATCAACTCCACTATCTACTCTTTTATTCTTTACTCTAATAATTCTTATTTATCCTCTCCCTTAATGTCCTTTATTTAACATTACCATCTTTAGAAACACTACGTCTACCCCCTCACCATTTTATTTTCGTATTATTTCTTTTTACTTTAATTTGGTCCTTTTTTTACTACCTTTCTATTCTTTATCGCAACTCACTCGCACCCTCTTTTCTTTATTTTATATTTTCTTTCCATTATTTCCTTTTTCCTATTATCCTCTTTT
>CAZYEE010000005.1:0-37361 GCA_964646355.1 uncultured archaeon
AGGAGTATTTATCTCAAAAGTCATGGACCTTAACAGCCCAAAAATAGTTGAAAACTTTTTAAACAATATAGAAACAAGTATTAAATATGAAATAAGTTAAGATAGTAAGATTGTTAAAAATAGGAATTTTGATTTATTTATTAAGTTTAATTTTCTCTGTATTCATTTTTATATAATTTAATATTAAATCTGCAGTATCAAGACCACTTTGAGCGGATAATTCAGTCCCAATACCGAGTGAACCTGTATCTGCACATGCAATATACAACCCTTCAATAGGTGTTTCGGGTTGTGGTCTATTTTTTCCGACTTGTCCCACAGATTGAGCGATACCGACCATATCAGACTCAAAACGCCCAGTCCACTCATTTATATTATCTCCTATCGTAATATCCATAAATATTTTATGTTCTCTAACACCTGGGATGTATTTTTCTACTGCTGATAAATTATATTCAATCCAATCATCTAAATGTTTACTGTTTATAGCGCATGGTCCTATAGCATTTATGAGCTGTTTTCCAGGAGGTGCTAAATTTGGGTCCATATTACTTGGTATTGTTATGTAATATAATCCTGGGCGATCGGGGACAACATCTTTTGCCTTAAATTCAAGGATTTCTTTAAATGTCAAGGTCTGTGGAATTACCAGAATAACCGGTGCTTCGGTTAATCTTTTGTCAACACCAATTTTTAGGCTTACCACACCATAATCACGTCCACCTTCGCTATATATTAATTCTTTAACTCGTTTAACATAATCTTTAGGAAATTTTTCTTCACCTACCAATTGTAAAACCGTTTCTTTAATCCCGACATTACTTACGACGATTGGAGCCTTATATTGGGTACCATCTGATAATTCAACGATTTTTTCATAGTCGTCCACATTAATGCTAATAACTTTTGAATTGGTTCTTACTACACCGCCATATTTTTCAACGACTTTAGCAAAACCATTGCTTATTGCTATGGAGGCTCCATAAGGATATCCCGTATTTCCAGCTTTAAACCATTTGGATAGATTACGAATAGAATCTCCAGCAGATGCACCAGGAATTTTTTTACCTTTATATTCGATGTCAAAAGGCATATGCACATTCATCATAATACATAGAGAATTAAGAACGATTTTGAGCTTCGGATTTTGAATAATAGAATCAATCCATTCTTGAAATGTAATATTATCGAGTTGATGTGATTTTCTTTTAGTGATTGAGAATATAACATCAAATACTTTTAGTAATTGGGCCATTTCTTCATCAGTTGCACCAGTAGCTTTTTGGATATCGTCCATATTTTTTGGCTGCAAGAACGGCGGTAATGGTGCCCCTACGGGTTTATCATCTAGATAACCCAAGGGTGGATTATCATGAGTTGGATGAAACCATTTAATAGCATCTGGCTCTCCAGCTTTTTGAAGAATTTTTCCAAATGGACCTTTCTCACAACGGCAGAAATAATGGACATATTTATCAATAATCCATTTTTCTCCGTTGATAATTTTAGTATAAGAGGTGCACCTTCCACCTAATACGGGATTTTTTTCAAGTAATAATGTCTTTAGACCAGATGCTGCTAAAATAGCAGCGCAACCAGCTCCGCCTGTCCCAGAACCAATGATTATTACATCAAATTTCTCAACCATTTTATTCACTTTTTAAAAAATTGTTCATAGGATTAATCAAATATTACGAACATTAATATTCTGAATTCATTTAATTATTAATTAGTTATATAAAGCCGAATTGGAGACAAAATCTCTAAGAAGATTATATTATATCGTAAACATATTAATTTTATTTTATAAAATGATAATGATTTGATTTATTAATTTTTCAGCTAGGGAATATTACAAAAATAATTTAATAATAGTCTTAATATAAATCTTAGAGATAAAAGAAAAAATAATTAATATCTCAATTTAATTAAAAAAGGAAGTCTAAATGTCAGTCGGTCCGCTTGTAAATAAATTATTGACACAATATGTATCACTTCTTGGATGCAAGGCAGCTGCAGTTGTTGATAAAGATGGTTTAGTTATTGAATCAGTTATCAGTCCAGAAATTAGTGCGGACGACTTAGCCATTGGTGCCATCACTACATTAATTCAATCGGTCTCTGAAAGAATGAAAAAAGAATTAAAAATGACAAGTAGATTTGGAACTTCGATCATGGACACAGAAGATGGAAAATTGATACTTATAAATATAGGACAAGCTGGCGCATTGACTACTATTACTGAACTTACCGCTGATATTGATTATGTACTATCACTAGCATATATCATCGTTGAGAAATTAGTTCAGATTCTTGAGGATAATATTCTTGATATCGATCTTGAACTTCCGGATTTGAAATTGCAAGAAGAACGAAAATATTCATATAAAATGTGTATTCTGGGTGATGGGGGCGTTGGAAAAACAACATTGATTACAACTTTTGTTAAAGGATTAGATAGGTTTAAACATGACTATAAAGCCACGATAGGAGCAAATATAATGTCAAAAGATTATAAATTATTGGAAAATATTACTGTTAGATTAAATATCTGGGATTTAGCTGGTCAGTTTGACTATTTTTATAAAAGTCGCCAGCTTTATTTAAGCGGAAGCCACGCAATCGCTCTTGTTTACGATGCTACAAGAATTGATACCTTCAACAATATAAAAAAATGGTACGATGAAGTAGTTAAAATAGTAGATAAAAATAAAATTGAATTTCTATTAATAGGTAATAAAATCGATTTAGAAGACCAAATACAGGTTTCATATGACCAAGGTAAACAATTAAGCAAAGAACTAAATATGCCCTTTATACAAACATCTGCTAAGAATGGAAATAATGTAGATAGAGCATTTGGGTCTCTTGCTTATAAATTAGTCAAGAAATTTCTTTAAAAGATTTCTTTAAATATTATTCAATTAGTCAAGTCCTTTTGAATATGGATTCAATAATAAAAGATAATGTTATTTTTGAAATAAAGTGGGAGTATAAATATGGGAGAAAAACCAAAATTTAGGGAATATGAAGTAATGGTCCCTGTAAATGATACTGAAGAAATGGAAAAACAGCTGGAAAGTATGGGCGCTATAAAAGTAAAAAAAGTTTTACAAATAGATAATTATTATGATTTTTTACCCCTAAAACTTTCTAAAAAGGATGAATTGCTAAGAATTAGAGAGGAATATGATCAGAGTTCTAAGGAATTTCTTGAGGGTGAATTCTCGTGGAAATCAGCGAGACGGGGTATCAAAGAATATTATGAGGTTCGAGATGATATATCAGTTAAAATTAAAGAGAAGAGGAACTTAGATTCATTACATAAAATACTTAACAAGCTTGGAATAGAGATAATAGTAAAATTAAAAAAAGTCAGAGATAGATGGACACTAAAAAAGGACAATTATGTAGTTGATTTTGAATTTGATAAAGAAATTATTGCTCAAGGTCTTAGAATGCCTGAAAGAAATATAGGTTCATTCATTCAGGCGACTATTGAAACTTCAGAAGATATAAAAGATGAGATGGTCAAGAAACTTCTTTGGAAAGTGCTAGAAAAAGAATTGAATTACAAATATGAAGATTTTGAGCCAAGAAGTTATATTGAAATATATTTAGATTTAAAAAAATCCAAAAATTTATAAACAAAAACCTTTTATAACTCCATTTTACACATTAACAATTGGATAAAAATAAGATTCTGACTTACCATAATTAATAAAATATTAATCATAAATCGTGTAGCTATCGACTAAATTAAGTTATGAAGATTTGAATTATTTTATATTGATATTAATAAAAAATTTAAAAAATGGATGAAAATGGGAAATTTTGAAGGTTCTATCCCACCCGAAATATTGAATGCATTTGATCAGAAACACGGTTTCTCATTACTTATAAAGGGAGAAGCAGGTACTGGAAAAACAACGCTTGCTTTAGAAATTCTAGCAAAAAAAAAGAATGCGATTTATATTTCGAGTAGAGTCACTCCTGAATCGTTATATAATCAATTTCCATGGATAAAAAATATACCGAAAGAAAATATAATAGATGGAACACAAATTGATCTTAAATATTCCACTGTTTCGCATAAAGAAGCATTTTTACATGCTGTAAAATTTAGGAATATGCCAGATTTCATTAAATTAATATACAGAAAAGCAGAGGAAATAGAATCACCAGAAAAAGCTACGATTGTAGTAGATTCTTGGGATGCTATATTAGGATCAATTGTTCAAGAATGGGAAAGAAAAAATCTAGTGGGATATAATGAAACTATTCTGGCTGAATTAACCCGTCAAATGAATATTAACCTAATATTAATAGCAGAAACTGATGATAAATCATTCTTAGACTATATTGTGGATGGAATCATTAGAATAGATAAGACAGAGTTTGATGAAAAAAGAATTAGAATTCTTACTATTGAAAAAATGAGAGGCATTACTATTAAAAATTTTAGATATTTATTCACCCTAAAAGATGGACGATTTCACTATTTCAGACCCAATCTTAATATTAAAAAAATATTAGATAAGATAGAAATAAATATGAAAGACATAGAGGATAAAATAACTACTGGAATTGAAGACTTTGATAATTTAATTGATGGTGGTTTTTCAATTTTTTCTAAAACTCTCTTTTTAATTGATGACACCATTGGAGATGAATATTCATTTTTAATATATCCATTAATGGCCGAACACATAAAAAATAGAAAAGCTGTAATTCAAATACCATCAATGGAGTTAAATCATAATGAATTTAGAGATTACTTTAGAAAAAATTATCCTGAAATTAATTTGGATGAATATTATAAAGTCTTCACAAAAAATACATTCGATGAAAAAAATACTCTTGAACTTAATGAGTCAATTTATGAATTAATTAGTAAGATTGAAGATACTTTTAATAAATATATAAAAGAGGGAAAAACGCCAATATTATTCATATATGGGCTCGATGTGCTCGAAATATTATATGGATCAGCCGATTTATGTAAAAATTGGTTTGAATTATTAAGTACAATTAAGAAAATTCCACATATTAGTATTGCAATTATGAAAGATAATCAAGAATCGGGAAGAGGAATAATATATTGGATGGACTATTGCTTTACGATATTTAAACTGCATAATACATTATTAATGTACAGTAAAAAACCTAGCACAGAATTGCTCGGATTTGAACTGAAAGAATTAAAAAAGAGTTCAATAAGATTAAATCTTATTCCAGTTTTATAAATTGAAAACTTTTAACTAATGTATCCGTATTTTCAATAGAAAATAAATCAAAATAACACAAATATTCCATCAAAATTTATTTAAATTACATAACCTTCTTTATTTTATATAAAAAGAGGATTATTGAAATTTAAAATATAGGAAAATAAATTATTTGAAAATGAGATGCAATATAAAAAATGACAGATTTAGCAAAATCATGGTTTAGAATATTAGCTTTATTAGGAATAATATTTTCCATAGTTATTATAATTTATCTACTTGAATATTTCAATATACTTACAATTACTAATAATTATTTGAAATACTTGTTTGATATTTGTGTTTACCTACTAATGCTGGGCATTACATGTATTTTTGTATTTAAATATTCGAGTTTTAAAAAAGTAGGATTACATACAAACCAACTATATCTGAATATAGGAGTTGGTGTATTAGGTTCATCAGGTTTTTTGATTGCTGCGCTAATATTTCAAGTCAATCCAATATATGGGTTTGATGAATTAATAATATTGATTGTAGTTGTAATATTGGTAGGAATTACTGAGGAATTGATTTTTAGAGGATTCATTCAGAGCTCTCTAACTCAACATTATAGAAGTTTTGTTGCAATAATCATAACAGCATTCTCGTTTGCATGTTTACATTTACCAAGGACAATATTTCAGATTGGAATACTTGGATTGACTGGTTTAATATCATATACGATGTTGGGAACTATTATCGGATATTATAGAAAATTTCTAAATAGTTTGGTGGGTGTTATAATACTTCATGCATTTTGGGATTATTGGTTATTAATATTTGTTTCGATTGAAGAGATACCTTCTACAATTACTCCTGATATTATGGCAATGTTTAATTTTTTAGCAACTGGATTGGGTTTATTATTTTTATTTTTATTAGCTGGATTAATAATTAGTTTAAAACTGGGAGATTACAAGGAAATTTTATTTGAAGATTTTAATAAATTCATCAATAACAAATTGGATAAATTAAATAAAGATCTTAAAAATATTGAATTGGCTATACAAAAATTTCCAAATAGAGCATATTTAAAAATTATGAAACAGCTCATAAACAAATTTATTGAAAGAATTGAATATATAATAAAAATTATGAATGTTGATAATGTAAAAGTAATGAAAGAAAGATATAAAATTGAAAATAAAATACATATGCTGCTGATCGATTATTATGCTTCACGAAGTGATGCCCGTAAGCAAACTATTCAAACAAAAATTAGAAATCTTGAGGATTATTTGGGAGTAAAAGGAAGAGAACAATTTAATCTTACGGAAGAAAAAGAAGACAATAACTATGTTTATTATTAAATAACAATAATTTTAATGAGATAAATTATTATTTTAAAATGAAAGAAATTATAACACAATTCAATTTTTTATTCTTATCTTCTAATCATTCTATATTCAAAATATAAATAATAAGATAATAAAAAATATAAATAAATAGAAAAAAAGTGTAAATTTAGTATACTTCGTAATCTGCATCTACTACATTATCGTCTTCTTGAGTAGCACTTGCCTGTCTTGCATATTCATCATCGGCTGCATTATATTCATAACCTGTAGATGAACCTGCTTGAGTTTGTTGATACAATACTTGTGATAATTCATGTAAGGAGGCATTTAAGTCATCTATTGCATTTTTGATTCTATGTATATCGTCCCCTGAAATTGCACCTCTTAAAGCTTGTAATTTTTGTTCAATTCTGCTTTTAAGAGACGAATCAATTTTATTTTCATTTTCTTTTAATAACTTTTCAGTTTGGTAGATCATGCTTTCGCCTTGATTTTTAGCATCTACCAATTCTTTTCTGCGTCTATCTTCTTCGGCATATTTTTCGGCTTCTTTGATCTTTTGTTGTATTTCTTCTTCAGACATTTTAATACTTGATGTTATAGTAATAGCTTGTTGTTTACCTGTAGCTAAATCTTTTGCAGATACATGTAATATACCGTTGCTGTCAATATCAAAAGTGACTTCGATCTGAGGCACTCCTCTGGGGGCTGGTGGTATTCCTGTTAAATGGAATTTGCCTAAAGAAATGTTATCTTTTGCCATGGCTCGTTCTCCTTGAAGCACATGGATTTCTACTGTTGTTTGATTATCTGCTGCAGTCGTAAAAATCTCACTTTTTCTTGTGGGTATTGTTGTATTTCTTTCGATTAATTTAGTGAACACACCACCAAGAGTCTCTACTCCAAGTGATAACGGAGTGACATCTAGTAATAAAATATCTTCGACTTCACCTGTTAAAACACCTGCTTGGATTGCAGCGCCCATAGCAACGCATTCCATAGGATCTATGCCGCGTTCAGGTTCTCTGCCAAAAATTTCAGCGAATTTTTGTCTCACGCAGGGCATTCTTGTGGGGCCACCGACCAGAATTATTTTATCAATTTGATCTTTAGAAATTCCTGCATCTTTAAGTGCACGCAAAATTGGTGCTTCTAAGCGTTTTAGTACAGGTTCTATAAGTTCCTCTAATTTTGCTCTAGTTAATTTCATTGTTAGGTGTTTAGGTCCAGAAGAATCAGCAGTTATATACGGTAAATTAATTTCAGTCCGTAGTGTATTAGATAGTTCTATTTTTGCTTTTTCTGCTGCCTCTCGGATCCTTTGCATAGCCATTGGATCTTTTCTTAAATCTATACCTTGTTCTCTTTGGAATTCAGAAACAATATAATCAACAATTAATCGGTCCATATCGGTACCGCCTAGTTGAGTATCACCGGATGTTGATTTAACTTCAAATACACCCTCATCCATTTCCATTATTGTTACATCAAAGGTTCCGCCTCCAAGGTCCAAAACTGCAATTGTAAGGTGCTTTCCTTTTTTATCAAGGCCGTATGCTAATGTTGCGGCTGTTGGCTCATTAATGAGTCGCTTTACTTCCAGACCAGCAATTCGTCCTGCATCTTTTGTAGCTTGACGCTGATTATCATTAAAATAAGCAGGAACAGTAATAACTGCACCAGTTACTTTTTCGCCTAAGAAGGCTTCAGCATCTTCTTTTATCTTTCGTAAAATCATGGCACTAATTTCTTGAGGTGTATACTCTTTACCATCAATTTTTACTTTATAATTAGTGCCCATTTTTCGTTTTATTGCGGTTATGGTCCTTTCAGGGTTTGAAATTGCTTGGCGTCTTGCAGGTTCACCAACAAGTATTTGACCATCTTTAGTAAATGCAACAACACTTGGAAATGCTTTACCATAAAGTGTAGTACCTTCAGCAGATGGAATAACAACAGGGCGACCACCTTGTAATACTGCAGCTGCAGAATTCGAAGTACCTAAATCAATACCAATAATCTTTCCCATTTTCACATCATCTCCTTATCTTTTCTTTTAATAATTTTAACACGAGAAGGACGTATCACCTTCCCATTTAAATAATAACCTTTTTCTAATTCTTCAATAACAATATCATCCTCAATATCAGGAGAATTTATTTCTTCGACTATTAAACACTCATGTTTTTGTGGATCAAATTTCTGTCCTATACATTCAATACGTCGGACGCCTTCTTTTTCTAAAATTTTGCCAAAATTTTCTATAATCAATTTAAGCCCAGATTTTATTTCTAGAGGATTCGTATTATTATTAATCGAGTTATAAGCTCGAATTAAATCGTCATATACTCTCAAAAATTCGATAATTAATCTTTCATTAGCATATTTTATGTAATCAGATTTTTGTTTCTCCATAAATTTTTTATAATTAGCTAATTCAGCTATCGCTCGTAGATATTTTTCTTTATAATCTACTTGGGCTTGAGTTTCAGAATTTTCGCTTATATTTTCCATATCTATTTGATTTTTATTCTCCATTTTTATAAAACCCAAAAATTTTATCTGATTAAATCATATATTATGAAATACATTTTTAGTAACAATTTGTTTGGTGTTTTAGTAACAAATTGTGTCTTTTTTTAAGATAAATAATCAAACATTATTTTTAAATATTACTAAATAAAATGAGGATGAGAAAATTATAATAAAAAAGAAATAAATTTATAATATTATAAATTAGTAAAAAAAATAAATTTGAATTGTGAATCTTTATTCTTTTTAGATCTAAAGAATTTTTAGAAAGTCTTTGTTTGTTTACAAATATATATTCATATATAAATTTATGATTTATTAAAATTATATATTGTTAATATTTAAATCTGTTATAATTCGATTGATCTGCTTTAATTTGGTATAATATTTATTTTTAAAATAAGATTAAAATTTCTCTATTTTAAGTTATAAATTTATCTTACTCATAAAAAAATAAGTATAAAATATAAAATAATGAAAAAAGAATATTTAATGTAGTTAAATAGTTATTTTTCAATTTTAAAAAGCAATTTATATGAATAGTAGAACTTTTTAATCAAGATAATAAATAAATTCATTTTATATAACTTAAAAAAAGTATTGATTAATTAATTAAAAGTCAAAAATGAATGCTGGGAATAGTTATCTCAAAAAAAAAGCAAAAACAAGAATTTAATATTTGAAGGAGAGAGAAGAGAGGGTAGTATTTGAGAGACTTAATAGGAGGGGCTATATACTTAACAATTATATGAGATAACTACTCCATTCAGCCATTGTTAACGTTTTATTGCGTTATTATAATTTTTTTTAATAGTATATTTTTTCAATGTTTGGTTAGTCAGATTAGTTTATAATAAATTTTGGTAAATCTTGTATTGATTTTTAGCACTATTTTTATTTATTAATTAAACATATATAAACAAACCAAAAAAATGTATAAGGAAATTGGAATGACGCAGATAGAAGATATAGAAGACCTGTTAATTAGCAGAGATTCAAAAATTTCATGTGATAAAAAGTGTGAAAATCGTGAATGTATTTTATATAAACATTATAAAGCATTATTTAATAGGGATTTGTTAGAGCATAACTTAGGATATGCAAGTGAAGAGATCTGTAAGTTAGCTTTGAAGAATCAGACCTCGAAAAAGCGTAAAAATCTTATAAATGAAGTGGAACAATTGCTTAACAAGGTAAATCGCGATGAATTTTTATATATACAGGGCAAAAATAGCATATTAATTACTGCACCTCATGCTACCTGGCATTTTAGATATGCAAGCTCGAAGCTTAAGAGAAAGGTAGGTGATTGGCTAAAAATAGCTGATATGAACACTGGAATTCTAGCATGTTCTCTGGCACAAAGAACAGAGTCAAACTTATTGGTTCAAATATATACTGCATGGTTGGATCCAAATTTTTATAGAGAAGCATTTCTTAGAAAAAAATTAAGAGAGATACTTAAAAATAACAATATTAAATTCATATTAGATATTCATGGGTTATCCCAGGATAGGAATGCAGATTTTGATATTATTGATATGTATGGATTATCTTTAATACCATTTAATTTAATAAAAATAAGGGAAAAATTGAAAGATAGATTAGAAGCTTCTGATTGTGATGCAGGTATTAATAGATTTTTTAATGGAGCTGTCAATTCACCAATTCACCATACAATAATAAAAGAAGTGTCTCAAGAATTTCATACTCCGTGTATTGAATTGGAAGTTGGTCGAAGATTTAGATCGGACCCAAATGAAATTGTTAATAAAAAGATATTAGAAATTCTGGAAAAATGGCTAAAAATCGATGTTTTACCTTCCTTAGGAGCATAGAAAATGGAGAGCTATTCTACTATTTATCCTGTACTGGCTGCATTCTTTTTTGGCTCACAATATGTTCCTCAAAAAAGGCTTGGAAAAATAAATACACGAAATTATAATAATACAATGACTTTTGGTATTTTTTTCACCGCCATTTCATTCTTTTTAATGAATCTAATAATAGAGACGCCTAAAATGAATATAGTACCTGTTTTATTGGCTTTTTCAAGTGGGTTAATATGGCAGGGAAGTAATATATTATCAATAACCGGAATAAATAGAATTGGAATGAGTAAAACCTCTTGTTTGTTAAATCTAATCTCGGTATTTTCATTCATTTTTGGAATTACGATCTATTCAGAGGAAATTAATATTTTTAAGATAATAGGTCTGGGCATAACAGTGGTAGGTGCGATAATAGTAGCAACAACACAAAAAGATGAGACTGAGAAATTTGATTTGAAAGGGGTTATATATGTATTATGTGCTGCATTTATTATTAGCATATTTAATGTGATTTCAATAGATTCAATGGTTTCAAAATATCATCCAACGATCTCTTATTATTCTTCAGTTTTGATGATGAGTATAGGCGCAATCATAGGAGGTTTTATTTTCAATTTTAGACCAAAGAATTTAAGGATATGGATGTCAGAAGGAAAAAAATTTCATCTATCAGCCCTAACTGGTGGATTTATTTGGGGTTGTGGAATATTATTAACTTCATATACATTAGCGAATTTTGGATTAAGTTTTGGAGTACCAATAATTCAAGCGGTAATGATAATAATTAGTACTTTTTGGGGAATTGTATATTTTAAAGAGATAACAAAAAAAACAGCGATTATAAAATTTTTAGTTGGTGTAATAATCTCGATTATTGGAATAATATTTTTTAATTTATAAATATAAGAAACTTTTATTTCAATAGATTATAGATCTCAATTTTTAGAGTAAATTCCAATTACAATAATAAGATTGGATAATTTTATTTAAATTTTTATTAAATGAAATTAAATGAGTAATGGATTTGTATTTTCCATAGTTCTAAGTATAAATCATAAAAAAATATCTAGAGATAAAAAAAATTGGAAATTAGATCTCAACTTGATTTAATTTTGGAATTTCCTTGAGTCCGGCTCCAAATTTCTCAATCTTGTTAATTATTTCCATATCCAGTCGTTTTATGCAATATGCAATAATAGGAACAATACAAGTGCATGTTCTACAGTCCATCCAATCGCCCATAACACAACGCTTTTTTTGCATATCTGGAAAGTAGGAAACGATTAAATCATTGTCTAAGAAGATACATTCTTTGATATGTTTCTTGGTTAGCATACAATCTACCATCATTTTAGAGTATATAACGAAATCAGGATATTCATCGATCACTTTGTATATATCTCTAATGGTTTTTTTCAATTTATTACCTGTAAGCAACAGTGGATCGTTGTAATTCCCGGAATAAAGCATGAAAAAAATTCCCGAAACGCCTAATTTTATGCAATTCTCAACTATTTCGAATATTTGTTTATAATTAGAGGTTGATAATGTGGTGGAAATAGTAACTCTTGGATCATCTTGATAATTTTCGACAATTTTATGATAAATTTTTGCGCCACGGATTTTATTATGAGTTTCTTCGTTTCCATCAATTGATACCCAAATAGTTGCCCGAATATCCTCTGGAATTTTGATAATTCCATTAGTAGCGATCTGAATAAGTCCAAATGTTTCATAGGCATCTCGGATAACATTCATTCGGAGAGTGGGCTCGCCACCAGTAATTGCTGCAGAACCAATACCCAAGGAATGATGTGTTTTAAAGACGGAATGCCATTGTTTATCAGTTAATTCGATGGGATTTGGATTTGAGGCTCTGAAATAACAGTGTTCGCACTTGAGATTACAACGATATGTAATATCATAATTGACTGCCAATGGAATTTTAGTTATCCTATTTTTTAGATATTTAGCAATAAGATTTAATCCCGTACCTAATATTACAAATGGACTTGTCAATTTTATTTCCTCTTAAAAATATGTTTTTCTTAGAATTATTATAAAATGAACGAAAAAAGTAATACAAGTCAAATAAATTGTATAAATTGCATCTTTTAAACCTATGGGTTTTTAAAAAGAACAGATAAGCAGAGGTCAAATCTATAGATAAATAAATAAATTTTTTTACTAACGAATTTAGATAAGTATAGGAAGTATTCTGAGTAAATTATTAGTAAAAATTGTATGTGTAGCATACTTGAGAATGGAATTACTTTTTGGATTTATAGCAATAGATATAGGAGTAATTTTAAATAACCCAATATCGTTGATGTTATCCCCAATGGATGCTACACATTCAAGGGGAATATCATGATCTTTTATATAATTTTGAAGGATAATATCCTTGTTAAAACCCACTCTAACTTCTATGCCTTTTAATTTTAAATCATCATCAAAAACAAGTTTATTTGCTACATAATCATCATAATTCAAAACTTTTTTAAAATAGTTGCAGATTAGTGTAAGTCCGGAACTAATAACAAGAGTCCGAATGTTATGAGATTTAAGAGCAGAGATTGTTTCTTTTGCACCATCTACAGGTTCAACATTATTTTCAACAATACTTTTTAATTTTTGATAACTTACACCTTTTTTAATCCACAAATTAATATCCAATTCAGCCCATCTAGCATAGTCGATTGCTTTTGAAAAAAAAAGTTCTGCATTTTTCTTAGCATCATCTTTTACACCCAATTTTGAATGAATTAAGCCCCATGAGTTCGGTTCTTTAGTTAAGGTACCATCCATATCAAATACGACCAATTTGATTTTATCTTTTGCT
Organism: uncultured archaeon; assembly: GCA_964646355.1. Classification (GTDB taxonomy): domain Archaea; phylum Asgardarchaeota; class Lokiarchaeia; order Helarchaeales; family HEL-GB-B; genus HEL-GB-B. The sequence continues at coordinate 13,775 of CAZYEE010000005.1, forward strand.
ACCATATTACCACGTAATATCACAGTTATATTTAGATTTAAAAAATATTGAACTTAATGTAAGCAATCCAAATATGTAGATATAATAATTTAATCAAATAAGATATTAGTTTATTTATTGTTCTAAAACTATTCAGAATTTTTTTTATATTGAGAGCATAAAAATATTGAGTGAATGAAATTATGTTAAATAAGAACAGAAATTTTATAAGATTCAAAAAGTAAAATATAATAAATATTGAAAATATTTTATCATGATCATTAATTGAAAACATTTTATCATGATCATTAAAACAAGAGAGAACAGAAGATAAAAATGGCACCAAAAGGAAAAAAGAAAGGAAAAAATAAAGCTGAAGATAGTCAAGCATCTACTAAAATAAGAATAGCCAATAAAGAAAATGGAGAGGTATATGGAGTAGTACTTCAAATGCTTGGAAATTCTAGAATGAAAGTGTATTGTTTTGACGGTAAAATAAGAATTGCTCGAATACGGGGAAAATTAGTAAAACGTATGTGGATAAGAGAGGAAGATGTAGTAATAGTATCACCTTGGGATTTTCAAGATGATAGAGCAGATATAGTCTATAGATATACCAGAAGTCAAGTTTCATGGCTACAGAAAAGGGGATATATTCCTGAAAATTATATGGAACAAATTATGGAAAAAATTTAATCATTTTGTAATTTATTTATATAGTTCTTTATCAATATATGTAAATCATTACGAAATGGATTAAAATTTTAATTTTTTATGACCTAATTTTCTGAAAATTAGTTAATTTATATAAATATCCTAAAATATAATTATAATAAGAAAATATGATTTTGATAATAAATGATCTATATCATAAGTTTCTAATAATATGATATTAATAAGGTATAAAGGAGCGGGCTCTTGAGAAATAGAAAAAGCGAAAAAGACGAAATAAATATAGATATTATAGATTTAAGCATTTTAGAACATTTGAGAAATAATTCTAGAAAACCGATTGTTAGAATAGCAGATGAGTTATGTATTTCAGAAGCAACTGTAAGATCAAGAATAAATAAATTGCGTGAAAATGGAATATTAAAGGAATATACAATTATAAAAGGTCAAGGTGTTGGTTTTAAAGTAATCATTAGCTTTAAAGTTCATTTATATTACATTGACGAAGCCATTAATAAGTTAAGAAATTTCAGAAAAATAGATTCGGTTTTTCATACAACTGGAGAGCAAAATATATTGGTTATAGGAAATTTTAAAGATTCAAACGATTTTATGGAATTTATGCGGGAACATATTTACACATTAAAGGGAGTGAGGAATATAAAAACATTCATGATTGATAGAAGTCATAAAGACGAATATATTCCAAAATTAATTTAGAAAATAAATACAAGTTAATTTGATTAGCAAGTTAATTTGATTATTATTTTAAAAATAAAATACAAGTGTTTATAAACATTTACAAATATTTGGATACATAAGGTCCATCTTTTTTATATCCAAATTTGTAATAATATTCTCTAACACCAATCCCGCTAATAACTAATATTTTTTTCCTATCAAAATCATTTGATGCGATTTCTTCAGCATATTTTAACAGGTTTGAGCCGTATTTTTTATGTTGCCAAGTATAAGACGGTTCGAATTGATATATTTTTGTAAGAGAAGCAACATTACCAAAAATATGTAAAGATCGGACAATAGCAGAAGGTTTCTCAGTTATTTCAGGTCTGAATACATGTTCAGAAGGTATTCTTAATCGCAAATAACCAATTAAAATATTTTCTGCTATATCTTCATAAGAAAGGAAAATTTCAATTCCTTCTGATGCCTCATAGATTTCTTTTACTAATTTAATATTTTCAGGATTTGGTTTCCTATTTTCTTTTAGATTCACAAGCCCAACTTCTCTACATCTGATACAATTACAATGTCTATCAGTATTCCTTAAATTTTCATGAATTAATTCTCTTAAATTACTCTTTTTAACTCCAGCTTCAATATATTCAACAGGTATATCTCTTTGTACTCTCTGAATTCTAATCCATTTTGGAATATTATATAAAGCATTAGACAACAGATCAATTATATCGGATAAGGGGTAGGGTTTATACTTACCTTCTTTCCATAGATCATATAGTTCGGTACCTTTTATAACCAAACAAGGATATATCTTAAGCATATCGGGTTTAAAATTAGGATCTGAATAAATGGTTAAAAAGGTTTGAAGATCTTTTTTTAAGTCAGAACCTGGTAAATTAGGCATAATATGATATAATACTTTAAATCCTGAATCCTTTAACAGTCTTGTTGCTTTTATTACATCATCAATTGTATGACCACGTTTCACTAATTTATATATATCTTCATAAATAGTTTGAACACCCAGCTCGACTCTAGTTACACCTGCATTTAATAAGAAGTTTAATTTATTTATATCACAATAATCGGGCCTTGTTTCTACCGTAAAACCTACTAATCTGCATTTGGATTTTTCACATCGTGAAATGACAGATTCAAGTGTTTCATTTGAATTTTTAGAATTAATATTGGTATCAAAATCAGCAATAGCAGCTAAGCTTTCTTTGATGAATTTAGTTTGATAACTTAAATCTCTGGCAGGAAAAGTTCCACCCATAATTATTAATTCAATTTTAGAAATATCATGTCCAATTAGTTTTAATTGTTCGATCCGCTTTTTCACTTGCTCATAGGGATCAAATCGATTTTGTAGACCCCTCCGGGTAGCAGGCTCAAATCCGGTATAACTTTGGGGTGAGTTAAATGGAGAATTAGGGCCGCCTGGGCAATACAAGCATTTACCATGTGGGCACTCATAAGGATCAGACATTATAGCGACAACTGCCACTCCAGATAATGTGCGAACTCTTTTTACTTTTAGTACCTCTACAAGTTGTTGAAACTCATCGTTAGTAGTATAAGATAATATTTCTGAGTTTTTAGGTATCGGAATATCCTTATATTTTTTAATTACTTTTAATTTAATCTTATTTATATCTTTAATTTTTCTCGGTTCTGGGAGTGCCAACAGCTCGTCGATGATTTCTCTGCATACTTTCTCCAATAATGATCTCCTTTTTTCTAGTATTAATTAATAAGATTAATTAATTAAAATAAATACATTTAATAAAATAAATGAAGACAAGGATTCTTGAAATAAATAAAAAACGTTATTACTTAAAAAGTTTAAGTATTCTTATTCTTGATTTAATAATATTTTTGCATTCTCAATCCAATTTTTTAATTTTATGGTTGATTTAAATGGTAGCATTTCAACCAGATCTTCTAGTTTACAATTTGAGAGATCTTCAATCGTATAAATCCCATTATTAATTAAGATCTTTTCATCTCTAACACCAAGTCCTTTAATATCAGTTAATCTATATTTTGAAGGACGAATTTTTACTGGTTTCTTAAGAAATTCTTGATATTCCCTTAGCTCATCAAGTGAAATAAGTCCTTTTGTGAGTAAGAATCCTAATTCTTCAAAAGATAGATATTCTTTGTTTTTATATTTTTGAAATAATTCTTTAACTCGTTTTTCTTCAAGTCTCATATAGCGCTCTCTTTTTATCCTCTTTTCTTTCTGAGATAAATTACTAAGTCTAGCCTCAATTTCTTTAATTTCTTCTAATTTGCTTTCATAGCCTTTTCTAAGAAGTTGGATTGCCTTAATCTTATCTACAATTTGTTGATGAACTTCATCACTTTTTCTTTTCAATTCGTCGATCATTTTATTATATTCCATTAATTTATTATGATGTTCATTGGCATGTGTACGAAGATCATCAATTTTTCCCTGTATTTTTTCAATTTCGGGGAATAAATTTACCATCAATTGATGATAATGATTAGCTGATTGACGAAAATCCTCCAGACTTTTTATCAGTTCATTTATTTCAAGATTTATCATTTTTATATCTTGATATTTTTCGTCTTTATCTATTTGAGCTTGAAGCGCCTCAATTCGGCTAACAAGTTCCCTCTCTTTTTGAAAATCCATTGATTCTGTCTGTAATTTCCAATCTAATTCAAGGATTTCATTTATTATTCTTTTGAACTTTCCCGACTTTTTTTTCAATTCTCTTTTTTGTTCCAGTAATTCATGGAGTTGATTCTTGAACTCACGGTAAAGAATCCATTTAGAATCGCGTTCAGATTTATACTCGGAAATTTGCGCTCTTAACATATTCTTTTTTTCTTTCAATTGTTTAATTTCCCTATTATAAGAATCTCTTAGTATTTTTTCTTCTTTAGCTTTTTGAATCAATTCTTTACATTGAGCATTATAATTATCTCTAATTTCTTTAAGATTTTTTATTTCTAAGTCATATGTAGCTTGCATTTCTTTATTTAATTTCAGAGATACCTTGCATCGTTTCAATTCAGATAATAACTTTTCTTTGGTGTCTTTTAATGTAGTTTCCATTTCAAATTACTGCCTCTTTTTTGTTAGAAAATTACTTTATTGTTAATATAATGTACTACTTTTAATTTTTTAGATTGATTATAAATGTCATATTGATTTTAAATTTATTAAAGAATTTAAAAAATTTGGATGCATTATAAAATATAAATCAGTTCTTGATAGATCTATTGAATAACATCGGGTAATAATATGAATAAAAGTAAAAATAAAAATGAGTACTCAGATCTAGATAAAATATGGAATGAAGCTGTGAAATTTGAGTCATATGGACATGATTATTTCTATATAAAGGAGTATAAAAATGCTGCAAAAATGCACTTAAAATCTCATGAAATTTTTAAAAAAATCTATGAATTAATAAAAGATCAAGAACTTAAAAAGAAAGTAAAAAGAAATTATTTAATCGAGTATGGAAATTATTTCCAATGTAAAGCAGCGGATGAATTTTATAATAATAAAGATTATCAAATGGCAAAAAAATATTTTGAAAAAGCTGCTGAATTAATGAAAGAAGCTATAAAAGAAGGTCCTAATAATATCGATGCAAAAAGAGAGATAGATCATATAAATATGAATATTCATTATCTATTAGAAAGAGCTGCAATATCCGAAGCATTTTATTTAATTAATAAAAAGCCAGGTGAATTTGAGCATATTATTGAGCAATTCAATATTGCAGCAACACATGATAATATCGAAATAGATTTTGCTACACAAAATGGAGATTTTGAGAGGGCAATAAGAGCAAAAGCTAGAAAATTCTATAGTGAAGCACAAGCTTTAAGATTCAAGGGTATGAAAGCACTACAAAACGGTGAAATAAAGGATGCAAAAAGGTATTATTTGGATGCTAGTGAATTATTTAAAAAAAGTAGTGAATTAGATGATAGTTGGGAAGAGTACAAAAAATTGGCTACTAAAATGAAAAATGTGGCAAATAAATTGATTGCTTAAATTGATTATATTGGTTTATTAATATAAAAAATTCTATTGAATAAATTATAAACCTTGTTTTTTATTCTACAAGTATTTAATCTATTATATAAATTAATTTATTTTGAAGTATTGTCAATTTATCTATATATTTCATTCCATTTTAATCTATTTATCATTTAAATGTTAGTATATTTAAAAAAATTAATCAAGAAATAATGGTTTTCCGATATATTTTTGTAATATTTTTAAAGCACAATATTTTCCGCACATAGTACAGGGTTTTGTATCTTCTTCAATGCAACCTTGAATCTTGCCTCTGTTATAGATAACTTTTGCTCGTTCGCTATCAATTGCCAGTTCAAATTGTTTATCCCAATCAAAACTAGCTCGGGCTTTTGCCATCTCTAGATCTTTAATTGAAGCTTTATGACCTCTTCGGACTATATTTGCAGCGTGAGCAGCAATTTTAGTGGCAATAACGCCTTGTTTTACATCTTCAACTGAAGGTAGACCCAAATGTTCAGAAGGAGTAACATAGCATAGAAAATCTGCTCCATACATCCCAGCAATAGCTCCTCCAATTGCACATACAATGTGGTCGTATCCAGGAGCAATTTCTGTGCATATGGGCCCAAGAACATAAAAAGGCGCTCCATTGCAAACGGATTTTTGAATTTTCATATTATATTCAATATGATCTAATGGAAGATGCCCTGGACCTTCGACCATAACTTGAATGTTTTTTTCATGAGCTCTTTTAACCAGCTGAGAAATTGTTAATAATTCTTCAAATTGTGCCCAGTCTGATGCATCAAAGATCGTGCCAGGTCTGAGGCCATCACCTAAGCTTATAGAAAAATCATATTCCTCTGCAATTTCTAGTAGGTAATCATAATTTTTATAATATGGATTCTCTTCATTGTTATGTACTATCCATGCAGCCAAGAAAGTCCCGCCTCTACTTACCATTCCAAGTTTCCTTGGATGGTTTTTTAAATTTTCTACGATTGTTCTCGTCACACCGCAATGAATAGTCATGAAGTCCACACCTGCTTTTGCATGTTCAATCACAATATTAAACATATCGTCCTCGCTCATTTCAACAATTGCTTTATTATTATTGATTGCTTTGATTCCAGCTTCATAAATGGGAACTGTACCAAGTGGAACATCTATAACTTTAAGTATTGTTTCTCTAGTCGTTTTAATATTATCACCTGTACTTAAATCCATAATTGTATCAGCACCGTATTTTACAGCAACTCTTGCTTTCTCGATTTCATTGTTAATATCACAAATATCAGCAGATGTACCAATGTTTGCATTTATCTTAATATCCAGGCCTTCACCTATTCCAATTGGTACTACATTCTCGCGAACCAAATTTCTGGTAATTATTACTCTACCATCAGCGATTCTTTTAACAAGTTGTTCTACATCTACTTGTTCTTTTTCTGCAATTAGTCGCATCTCTTCTGTAATATTATGATTTTTTGCAGCTTTCATCAGTGTCATTTTTATTTACCGTCAAATTCATAGATTTATATATCCATTTTAATTAAAGTAATTTAATTTAATACAATTTTATATTAAAATTTTTGAGCAATGAATTCATTCTAAATTTTATTTGAATTATATAATTTATAGTTTATTTAATAAACCTCTATTTTTGAATTAAAAGTTGAAATTTAATACCTTATAAAATAATTACAATGGTTAAAAATATAATTCCATAAACCAATATTGATTGTAATACCAAATCAAAGAAATAATTTGAATCAGATAATATTATTAAATTATTTAATCATATCATATTTGATAAATTTAATGATGTTAAAACATAGATTAGTTTATTAGTAAATTTTTAATAATTAAATAAACACAAAAATTTTAAATTTAGTCAGATTTAATTTTAATAACTGATTCTAAATATAATAAATAAAAGGATTTGTAATACAAATGAGGAACAGACCGAATAGAGAAAATAAGTACCAGAAAGAACCGAAAAAGGAAAGAAACCCTTTAAAAATTTTGAATAAAGCAGTGAATAATTTAATTCTTGTTAGGTTAAAAGATGGTCGAGAGTATATTGGTCGTCTATTAGAGACGGATGTATTCATGAACTTGGTATTAACAAGTGCAGAAGAATTAGAAAAGGATACAGGACGCCCAATATCAAAATATGGCGAGATTTTCATTAGAGGAAATAACATTCTTTTTATTAAGCCGGATTACACCGAATTAGACCGTGGTGAATACTAGGTAGGTGCATTAAAAAAACCATATTTAAAAATAAAATATTGCGAAGTTTTGGATAAGATTAAGACGTTCTAAAAGAACGTTATTTTATAAAGGATTATATTAACTGACTGATTTCCAGAATATTCCTAATTCGCTCGCATACTGTCTTGCTTCCTCAATTTCGCTATAGGAGGGGGTTCTGCATATATCATTAAATTTTTGTTTGTTTTTAAGCACCAAATGAGCAGGTCTATATTGTCCCATTACATTCACCAGTACATTTGGAATATTATCAGCAATCCATTTTAGAATTGGTTTAGTACAGCATTCTAAATGATTAGGCATCACCAAATGTCTAATAATTATTTCTCCTTTGGCTTCGTAAATGAATTTATGGTTTCTGGTAATAATGTTCCAGTAATTTTTTGCATTTGAAAGTCTAAATGCGCATTCATCATTCCCATATTTAAAATCAGGAAGCCAGATATCGAATAGATCAGAGATAATTTTTATTGTTTCGAGAGAACAATAGTGGTTAGAATTCCAAAGCTGTGCCACATTCATCGTTTGGTATTTCATCGAATAAACAATTGCATAGGTATGGGCTAATGGACTTACATAATTAATATTTCGGGCGTGTTCATCTCGTGCAAGAGAGTTTGCTATTGCAGCCAATTTTTTAGGATCAATTAAATGACCATCTTGGGGGCGGGTTGAAATATCATAATTTTGGCAGAAAACACAAGAAAATGTGCACCCTGTGAAGAAAATAGTTCCTGAAGGTACTAATGGAGCTTCTTCACCAAAATGTAAATGAGCAGAATATATTCTACCAAATTTTCCAATTTTACAATAGCCTTTTTCATCTTTAAGTCTATTTATACCGCATTGTCGTTCACATAAATGGCAATTTTGCATAATTCTTCTGAGTAATTCGATTTTTAGATCCAAATAAGATTGATTATTGTCTGAAAGTTCGTTTTTATCACTAAACTTTTCTAAATAATCGCTATTTATCACATTTTTATTAATTGTATCATGTTCTTCCCATAATTCCTTATCACCGGAGTCTTGAAGATCGATTGAAACAGGAATTCTTTTGAAAATAAGATATTTTGCAGTGGCTCTTTTATCAAGTATTAATCTATAAGTTGGTAAAATTCGTTGAATTTCTTCATGATCCCAGATAGATCGGGCATCTGGACGTATAAATCGCCACATTTTATGAAACTTGCACTTTTATTAAAGATATCAATAAGATAATTCAATTTAATATTATAAAAAATTAATTATAAAGAGTAATTAGAGAAAAGAATGTGGAGATAAAATGGTATTAAATATGGATGTAATAATGAAAGGAACTACTTCATGAATTAGATTCGGAATGTACTGTCGAGGTTTGGTTATTGGTATTTGGTTTTAATGGGGCACCACAATTTATACAATAATTTTTTGCACTAGGAACATATATCCCACAGTTTGGACATATGATTTTAGTTATACCGCTTTTAGATCTTTTTCTACGTCTGTAATAAACAAGATAAAATACTGTACATAAAATTGCTGTGATAATTATAATTATTAATACTATAGAAAAAGTGATAATTTGAGATGAAAATACGGTAATTTTTGCATATGTATAGCTATCGTCATCATATTGACCATCTGAATCTAGAAGTAATGCAATTAAAATATACATTCCTCTTAAGTTGTAAGTTTCACCGAGAATATTTGAGATACCATTAGAAGGTAATTTTACAGTACCTTTAAATGAATTTGAACTTTCTGAAAAAGGAATTTCAACCGCCCACAATGGTTCATAAACATATGCATATAACCCAATCGTAAAGAAACTAAAAATTATAACATAGGCGTGCATTGAGGATAGAGAGCTCTCTGAATCACTACCAGTTATTTCAATATCAAAATTAATTCCATGAAATAGCATTACTGGATACGAAGATTTTAAGGTATTAAAAGAAACACCATTTAATTTTGATCTAGATTCACTAATTGTAGGATATCTATCGTTTATATAAAACTCTAGAATTGCGCTTTTGTAGTCATACCAGCCTTTCGAATCAATAACAACAATATAGACAACATATGATCCGGCTGGGAATGTATTGTCAGGTGTAATGGTAGTAGAATAGATGGTTTCATTCATATTTTTTGAGGTCAGGTTTGTAAATTCAAAAATACTATATTTTAAATTTGATCGATAAGCTTCAGTTGATGTAACGATTGCAGTTATATTTATAATATCATTGTTGGTGTCATTATCATAAATGGTGATATTAATTTTCACACTATCAGCATTTCGATAAATATCATTAGATAATTCTTCAACATAATCCTCTCCAGTCGCCAAGTTGGTGGTTTTTAAGGTATAATTAATGATTTTAGGCATAGAATGCGTCGTATTAAAATAGGAAACTCCGAGCCCATCTCCTAATGTAGTCAAGTTATCAATTGTAATATTTATTTTAAATAATCCGATTGAATTGGTGGTAAAATTAAAATAATAAGCGCCTTTTCCAAGTTCTTGTATATCGCTTGGAGTTGCGATCCAAAAATCAGTCCACCCAGTTGTATTCAAATAATAAACTACACAGCTTAAATTATTATTAACAGCCAGATTTTCGATTCCCATATTTGTAGTCGGATCACTTACATAGAAACCAATTTGAGTAGTGTTAATACTATTTAATTCATAAATAGATTCATTTACCACTACTTCAACTCTAAGATCCCTATAACTTGATCTGGCAGACTTATTTAAAAGCCATTGAATTGTTTGCACAATTAATTTTTTATTAGGATTCTTATAAACTAAATCTTCATAAAATGCACGTTCACCACCAAAACAGACAATTTTATGCCCCAGAGAAGTGTTTTGAGCAGCAATCACTGGAATATTAGAATATTTTGCAAGAATAGAAGCTTTTGACTCGTCAACTTGGAGCCCAACACCAGCAAGCCAAGTAAAACTTGAAACACCATTAGTTATAGGATGAGGATAGATGTCAGTAATATTAACGAATGAATAATATTTTAACATTCCAATATCATAAGAATTTTCAAGATTGGTTTTTGTATAGTTTATACTAACATCAAGCAGGCGCAATAGAGTATTTAAAGGCTCTATAGCAGTAGAAGGATAGAAATTACCAATGATAAGGATATTTCCACCATTTTCAGATTCCCAATATTTTTTAATAGCATTTAATTCATCGTTGGTAAAAGGAGTTTCGATATCTGGTAAAATTAACAAATCATATTGCGATAATAATGGATATGATAAAATATATTTACCAAAATCGACATCAATGCCTTTTTCAAATAAAAGTTTAGAAAAATTATGATAATTAGATAGTACACTATCAGCGGAGTCCGAATTATGAAAACAATCAAAATAAATTCGCGCTCTTGGAATTGTTATATTATAAAATAAACTGATATTTTCAAGAAGAGCTCCGGTATCATTATTTCGCACTTCAATAATTCCAGTATAAATTCCGGGAATTATATTAAGTGGAAAATTAAAGTGAATTTTTAAATTGGTATAATATGATTCATTCATTTTAATATATACAAGGGTCTTATTTACTGACAGCAAGTTATCAGTAATAGGAATCAATGAAACGAATTTAGAAATATTACCTATACATTGGACAGACATATTTGTTTTTTTACTTGACATAATTATTATTTCATCATAATATTGATCACCAGGGAATAAATTTAGTTCAAGAGGAGGAGTAGGTAATGACTTTGGTAATATAGCAGTGATATTATAATTAGGGGCGCTATTTAAAAGAATATTATAACTATTATAAACATTTATTCTACCCATACCTTCAGAGTTTGGAGTATATCCAAGAGAATCAGCACCTTTCATCAGTGCGATTCTAACTGCATATGGATTTAGATTTGGAAATGCGTCCAATAAGAGTGCTGCAGCTCCTGCCACCATTGGACACGCCATACTAGTCCCACTAAGGATCATATAATCATTATAGTTTTTACCCCAAACATATCCATCATTCAGTTCCATGATTTTACCAAGAATAGAGTTCTTTGCAGCTATAGATAAAATGTTTTCTCCTGGAGCAACAACATCTGGGTCAACGAACCCAGCAGAAGTTGGCCCTCTACTACTAAAAGAGGTCAATTTGTCATTTTTATTAGTGGCACCAACGGTTATGACAGACCTAGCAACACCTGGTGCACCTACGGTAGAATAAAAAGGACCACTATTTCCAGCAGCAACTACCACTATAATACCTTGCTGGGTCGCCTTATCAACAGCTCTGCAGATTGGATGGTCAGGATCAGATATATCAAATCCAAGGCTCATACTAATTATCGAAGCTTTTTTTTGCATACTCCAATCAATTGCGGCTAAAACCCCCGATAAATATCCTGAACCATATCTATCAAGACATTTTGCATTTAATAACTTAGCATCAGGGGCTATACCGGTTAAATTATAGTTAGGTGGAGATGAAATTCCAGTACCAGTAGCAATTCCAGCACAATGTGTTCCGTGCCCATTGTAATCTTTTGCATCCTCAACTCTATCTTCATCAAAGCCATATGTAGTAGTTACAAAAGAAATTTCGGCTAATTTCTTTCCACTTAAATCACTATGACTGAAATCAATTCCTGTATCAATTATCGATATGTTTACTCCTTTTCCAGTCGCAGGTACTTTCCTTGCATTGATAATAGTAGCACATTGATTTAATTGAAATATTTCATCATATGAAAAGGATTTTTCAGGATTTGAAACATTTATAGACACAACTTCATCAAGATAAATACCAGAAACAGTCTCTAACTGGGCAATTTTTTCGATATCAGATTTCCCAACTTCACAAACAATCGATGAAATGTAGTCAAATAAAATGGGTTTTGAAAAATAATCACATATACTAATTATTTTCTGTTTTTCAAACTTTAGATCAGTATTTTTGTGAAAATTAATAATAATTCTATCATTATTATTCACAAGGGAATTTAGATCAAACTTTATCTTTTGGTAAAATGAACTTGGAACATCAGAATAGCTTAATGTGTTTAATAATTGATAAGAATAATAGGGAATTATTAATGCTGAGTTTAAAATTGACATGATAAATATAAATGAATATATAGAATATTTTAATTTCATTTTTCTCTTACACCTAATAATGATATATCTTACTTGAATACTATTAGATTCTAAGTTAATAATATAATTATAGATTTTAAGTTTAAAATTTAATGGAAAATTTCAATTAAATACTTTAGGAATAAAAATACAAGTAATTCAAATTACAATTTTCAGAGTTTATATGCAAATTAAAAAACTAAAATGATAATTTAGAAGAAAGGAACTTATGTTTCGAAGTATTAGAAGATTATAATTATTAAAATTCTATATTATTATAAAAAATAGGTTGTATTAAGAAAAAGTCTAAGTGAAATTCTTTGTTTAGATATATAAATCATAGGATATTGTAAAATCATTTTAAAGCTTTTACGATGTCTGGGTGTAATCCTTTTAATTTAGCAATCCATTCTCTTCGTTCTTGTTTTAATTCATCTACAAGTCTTTGAATCTCTTCTTCAGAATAATATTTTGTTGGATCATATTTAGAAATATCTACTCCGTCCACTTCCTCTGGGATAAGAGTGCCAAAATAGGGCTCGGTTTTCCATTTAATATTTCCTCGCACAATTCCACGAATAATATTAGCCATTTCATCAATAGCAATTCGTTTAACTTTTCTTTTGTAGACAACCCTACCGTATTGATCTTTTTCTCTGATTTCTCCAACACCACCTGTATTAATTTGATAACATTGAATCTTATCAGATGGAAATTTTTTAATCATTTCATAGAAGATATTTACCTCTTCTGCTTTATCACCAACGATAAATGGATTTGTTCCTACTACTCTAATGGATTCTCCGGCTTTTCTCGGATCGCTACCACTTGTATGAATCGATTCGCCTAATGCAAAAGCTAAGGCTGCCTGTTCAATAGTCAATTTAGAGCATACCGGAACAATAGTATTTCGACGTGTAATCATTAAAATAATTAATCCATCCAATTCGGATAATGGTGGTAAATTAATAGTCTCGTGTATCATATCACCGAAGTCGGTTCTTTGCATTATTCCCCTGCCATTTCCCGTTAGTGTTCCATCCAAGAAATAAACTTCACCTTTGTAATCCACCATGACATTTTCAAAAATTGTAGTGGGTTTTGTAACAACACTATATAGTAATTTTTGAATCTCTGGAGAAATTCCTTCAGTTTTTAAAAAGAATCCTCTTTCAGTACCAAGGATAGAGCCATCTTTTTGGAGAGCAACAAAATCATCTTGGACAATTTCGATACCTTCACCAGGTAAATCTAGATTATGAGTATGACATGAATGTGTAGTCTTTCCTGTAGCTGTTAGCCCGAAAATTAACATGCTATAACGTTTGAGTTTTCCAGTTTTAGAATCTCTTGCTTTTACTAATTTTGCTCCAGCGTGTAGTCCAATCATACCACGTTGTTTTGCGCAATACATAGCCATTCTTAAGAAGCCTTTTTTAATTTCACCGTAATAATCGGTACCTAATAAAAAAGTGAGCCCAATTTCAGGGAATACTAATATTTGGCGATCCATTTCCTGCCATTCTGGAATATCAACGATATACAATTCTGGGCCTTTGGCTTCTACTTCACTTGGAGGAAACAAGGATTTATCAAACATATAGGATAAATGAATCATCTCTTTTCTATGTATAGAACAATATAAGGTACATTTAGGAGTGAATAGCTCATTATTCCCCATTACACGTTCCGTAACAACGAATGAACCTTTTTCAAGATAATTTAAAACATCTTCTATTGTTCGAGGCAGTTTTAATAAAATCTCTTTTTGTACATTGGTCAAGTTTTTAGATCTAACTTTTTCGCTCCCAATTACTACTGTTAGTGGAGCACTTCTGTTTTTTACCGTTGAAACAAAATTGTAACTGCCCCATTTTGTTTTTGTACCGTATACTCTCGCCATTCTTTCTAATTCTTTTGGATTTGGGTTAATGACATTACTCTGATATTGAAGCTTTTTTACTTTTGATAAAATAAGATCGTAATCAACGTTATCAATAATACGTTTAATATCATAATCAATTGGAGATTCTTTTGGTTCTTCATGAAGAGGTTCAAGATATTCTTTACTTTCTATAAGATCTCTTATCCATTGTTGAATAGTAAAAATTGTATTTGCAGTATTTACACGATATATTGATACATATTTGAATATATTACTAAAAAACTTGATCTTCTTTTTAATGCGCTCTTCGTCTATATATAATGTGTGCGGGTTAAAGAATGGAGCTTTTGCATTTTTGAGCATTTCTAATGCTTCTTCAGGGGTAATTCTTTCTCCAACTGTTTTATCGTTTTCATCATAATATAAAAGAATAATAACCTTTATTCTAGTAGTATCTACAAACTTTTCTTCTCCACCAATCCACCATGGATCAAGGAGCATAAAGCCTTCATTCTCTTTACATTTTTTGCTCAAAATCTTAACACGCTGAGATATCGATTTTATCTCATTTTTTATTAATAATTTACGTTCTGATGCGAGTGTAGAAAGTCTCCCTTTTGGGCCTCCGAGTCGCTCCAAATAGATCCAATCTACAGAATGAATACGCGCTAGATTGTTTTCAAGGAGTAAAAATGAGTGAGTAGAGATTCCCGCACCTTTTTCACCCATAATGACAAATCCATCCCCGTTAACATCAATGAGAGATCCTCTTATAAAATGCATCTGGTCTTGTTCTTCTGAAACATCTTGAACTATTCCTAAAGTCACTGATCTTAAGGTATAATAGTCGGAGATATTAAAAAGAATTGCAGTTTTAGTTTCTGAATTATAGAAAATTCCAGGTTCCGTATCGAAAATTCCTGTCACCGCATAAATGATTCCATGTGGTCTTGTTTCTTCCCCTACTTGATGTGTGGGATAAAAATTATCTCGGAAAAACTCCTCTAATACCAAATCATTAGTAATTAATTTTATAATAAAACCATTAATTGAAACTGTCCAAATGCTTGATTCATATCCGATATATCGTTCTGCAAGATTTACTAATTCTTCTCTTTTTTCTAATGGTATATTATAATCAGTATTAACATAATAATCGGTATTTTGTGTCATTAAAATTCCACAGCTATTAAAATTTTTGATTTTAATAAAATTGTAATAATATTATATTTTGTAATTAAAAAGTGTATCAATCCTAAGCCCATTTAAATAAAAGATATCTTTTAAATTTTACTCTTATTTTTAAAAGCTATGATTTGTAATTAATTATGATCACAAATTTTATTCTTTGATAATCTTAATTCTACAGAAACCATCCCCATTTAAAATGGATTTATCAGCAATGACTTTAAATTTTGGATTAATAGAGTCAACAAAAGTGGAGAATGCATTAATACAGATTTCATTACATCTAATAAATTGATTTTTCTTTGCTGAATATTTATCAAGGATTTTTTGCCAATAACAAGAAGTAAAAATCATGTATGCGGAATTTTCATCTATTCTTTGGAATTCAATTTTTGTTAACATTAAATGGGCGGCTATATCCAAGAGTTCAAGGATTTCATCGAGATTTTTGCCTTCAATTTGAAATAAATTTGAGATTTTTTTGCTATCTATTTTTGCTATTTTATTCCAGACATTTAAACACATTTGAATTGCAGTCTCTAGGTCAAATCTTTTTTCAACTTCTGTAAACCAAATAGTAAAGATATTTAATTCATTTTCCATAATAAATTTCAGTAATTTATCGTCCCTTCTTAAAGAATGCAATTAAATAGCCTCCAATGTTCTTTTTTTATTTATTCAATTAATTCAATTTTTGTTTCAGTTATTTTTGCTTTAATAACATTTTCGTTTATAAGTTTTTTATAAATATTTAGTAAGTGGCTACTATGAACATAATTGGCGCCGAAGAAACCCTGTTTTGAATTTATAAAATCAGAAAGATTGATGAGATCGATTTCTTTAAGTTCATAAAGAATATCTATACAGAAAGTTTGAAGATCTATTTTAAAAATTTTATTTTCATAAATACCCAGGAGGAGTAGGATAGTAAATATAACTATTGGGCCAATACTCCAATAGCCTAGATGAAATTTATAAATACATAAAAAGATTCCAGTAATGATTAGACATATTACCGTAGAACTTATTAAAATTATTTCAATTGGTGCTTTTTTTTTCTTAATTTGATTAATTTCTTTTAGTAGCTGCATTATAGATTTTGAGGTTTCCAAATCAAATCACGGAAAAATAAACGCCTTAAAAAATAAAAATGTTATTGACCGTTAAGGAAATTTGGATAAATTAATTCATATTAAAATATAAATAAAGATATATGGTATATTTAGCCAAAGTAGGGTAATGTCATAGGTTTTTTCTTAGAAGAGTTAATCTCCTTTTTTATTGATTCTTTTTCGCTTTGAATTTTAGCCTCTAGTGATTCTATGTGAGATTCTTTATTAAATTTAGATTTGTCTAAAAGGATATTAAATTGATCAGAAAGAACATCTAATAATTTCATAGATGCTTTAACATCATAAGTATCTTTTTTCATAGCTTCAAATCCATTAGTTTCAGCAAGTAATATTATTCCATCAATATCGTAATGACTTTTACATAAGGTAGGAATGAGCCCATTTGATCCAATTATTACTCCCTTGGATAATTTTATGAAGCTATCTGAAAAACTCATTGAATTTAATACCTCTTCAGATGTAGCACTAACATAAATACAACCATTTTTACTTGGTTGCTCTACAGGAAATGCCCCAAGTGAAATTATAAGCTTCGCATTGAAATAATCGACTAATTTTGAAATAAAACGAGAAAATGCATGAATACCCCTCGGGCTCATGGGTTGAGCATCTGCTGTAATTATTAACAAATCAGATTCGTTATTAAAAGCTTGATGATAATATATTTCTGCACGAGGAGAATATAAAATAGAATCAGTAACAATAGCTCCTGCTGGAAAGTCGTCGAAAAAAATATCCAATATTTTAACGGCATCTAAAAGCACTACTAATTGATCGGCAGCCATTTTTCCAATATCAGCCATTCCAGGCAGCCCTTGAATACAAATAGGATTTTTAATAATATTTTTCAATGTTTCTATTGATGATATTTTGGTATCATTTATAATTAAATCGTTACATAATTTCATTTCAATGAAAAATCCAGCATTTTGATTATTATCAAACAAATTGGTCATTATTATTCAGTACTCCTTATTATCTCAAGAATAATATACAAATATCTAATTAATTCATATTTCTAATAAAAAGAGGAGGTAAGAGTATTTATAATTGATTAACATCCAGATAATATGAAAAAAAAGAGTAAATTGAGATGATGTGGATGGAAGCGTATTTAATATTATGAAAAAAGTGGTTTTTATAGGTTTAACAGATACTATTGTAAGTAAAAAATTTATCATATAATAATTTTTTATCTGGTTTACAAAGAGAGAGGATTGTTGAATAACTGAAAAAACGAGGAAATAGTTTTATAATGAAATGATTTAAAATTATGGAGGTTTAGAGACTTAGGAGTTTTTTTTCGCGTATTTTTTGGTGTATCTAAGGTAGTAGATTACATCAATGAGACTGGGAACATCTTTACTAAGGTTAAATATTTTATTTCCCAGTTTGTTAAACAATTCCTTGATAATATTAGTAGAAGGAGTTTTAACAAAAATTCGATATTTTTCACCACGCCTTTCTTCTGCAATAAATTTTATTCCATTAATACTTCTGATGATTTCAAGATCGTTGCGTGTAAATTGATTTAGCTGAAGGATGAGAATTTCATCGGTAGGCAGAAGACTGAGCAATCTATCATGTGTTCCATAGTCTAACAATTTACCGTTATTATCAATAATCAAAATAAAGTTGGAATTTTTAATATATTGAGTTTCAGAATAAATTAGCATTGTAATAAAATAAGCTTCATTAAGCTCTTTAATGATTCGCCAGATCCTTTTTTGTTCTGTATCATTAAGATTATATTCCGGCTTATAGATAAGGATTAAATCAGGTAATAAAAGTACTGATAGACTGAGTAATAATCTGCGCATCTCAGAGGTATTTAAATCCTTTAATTTAGTCTTTTTAAGGGTATCCAATTGAGCTATTGAAAAAATTTTATTTAAATGCTCACTCTGCAGCTCAATTGATTTTACGTGTTCTCCAGCCTTTTTGACAGTAAAATTGGGTTGTATATTGAATAATTCTAAAATATTTGGATCGCTAAAATCTAATAATACTATTTTAATAGACTTATCGCTCATAGATTTGTTAAAAATATTAATATTTCCAATATAATCTTCTTTCCCAACGAATGCTTCGAATAATAATTTAATAATCGAGGATTTTTCACTATAAATACCTACAAGTTCACCAGAAGGAATTGAGAAATTTAAATTATCAATTAATTTTTTATTATCTACTATAATTGTCAAGTCTTTTACTGAAATTTTCTGATCATCTGTAAAAGATTCTTTCATTGTGCGTAGTATTTTATTTACATAATCAATTATTTCAAGGATTTCAAGGGGTTGTTTTTCATCCCAATTTTTTATTATATCCAGTTCATCTGGGGGCCCAATAATTCGCTCCAAATCTTTTGAAAAGGTGATATCGAAAGATTTAGGATAATTATGAACATCCAATTCCATAGAATAATAAAAGGATTCAGGACTTGGAAATTCAATTTTTAACTGGTATTTATCCTTTAATGTAGAAACTTTATAATATTTACTGATTCTTTCTAATTCTAAGTCTAAATCCTCTTCAAATATAACACCGGGCGGTGGTAATTCTTTAACTATACTTTTTAATTCCTCAATTATTTGTACTGGTGTTATGTTTTTATTTGATTCAATAATACTTTTATATTTATTAATCACTTTTATAGGTGTTTTTTTCGGAAATATAATAATTGCATTTTTCTGAGGATATTCCTTTGGAAATAAAACCTCACAATATATTTTAGAATTACCTTCTTGAATATATCCTGCTACACCGACCATATAATTTTTTACAATGGTCCAAAAACCATATTTACTCATGATTTTAAGCGTCTCATTCCTAATAGTGTTATTCATCTGCATATTATCACGTCAATTGAAGAATATTATTCAGTTATTTCTAGGGATTTTAACCTAAAATAGTCACTCATAGTCGCTTCTATCTGTTGAATATCTTTAATTTCATACGCCTCAAATTTAGTTACTAATACATCCAGTATTTCAGAACGAGTTAAATCAGTAAATATTCTGAATTTCTCATTTTTGCGCTCCTCAAGGACAGAACTAAACTGAGGAATTCCTCGTAATATGCTTAATACATCTTTCTTATCTGATTGGATCAATACTTCAATAGCTCTTCCGGATCCAGGTAGACTTGAAATTAATTCCTTGGGAGTACCGAAATCGATCATTCCTCTTTTACGACCAAATATAGCACATTTTGTACAATATCTAGATTCCTCAGGATAATGAGTTATCACGATGAGTGTTGTTTGATATTTATCATTAACTTTTAATAGCGTTTCCCATAATTGTTCTCTAATAATTGGGTCTAATCCCGAAGTTGGCTCATCTAAGACAAATAATACTGGACGATGGATCATAGCAATTGCAATAGAAGCTCTTCTTTTTTGACCGCCGCTTAGGTTTTTTATTAACTCATCCTTTTTATTTAGGATGCCAAGGTCTTTTAGAATTTCTATAGAATCTCGTTCGATATCTTCCTTCTTCAAACCATATTGGAGCCCAAAAATCTCAATATTTTTCTGGACAGTTAAAGTATGATATAGCGTTTGTCCCAGATCTTGCGGCACATAGCCTATTAAGGGTTTTAATTTATTTTTCTTAGATTTTACATCATAACCGTAAATTAATCTTTTACCCGATGCTTTTCTTGTACCCAAGACTGCTTTCACAAATGTAGATTTTCCTGCTCCAGATTCTCCAATAACGCCCAATACTTCCTTATGTTCTAGGGTCATAGAAATGTCTTTAATAATAACTTTGCGTCCAGCTTTTACCATTAAGCGTTCAACTTGAATAGCTGGATTTGAAATAATTTGATTTCGAGTTTTCTCATCAATTTTTGGTTTTATTTTTATTCTCTTAGAAATTAATGATCCGACAAACCATGTAGCAATCAATGCACTATTTATGACCAATAAAGTTAACAATAGGTTATTCCATGGATCTGGATCAAATGTCTGGTTCTTATTAATAAATTCAAGAATATCCATTGAATAATAAGAATTGCGTAGATCCGCTCCGAATCCAGGGGTATCGCCCATACCAATTCCATTCTTAGCAAGCGTATAATAATAACTGTCAAAACATGAGGCAAACCATTCAACTGTACCTAATATATCCTCAGGGTAATACCCTAAATAGTATAAAGATCTACTTGCAGTATACGAGACAAATAAATAAGTATATTGGAGATAATCAGCAAGATAAGGATAGGGCGCATATCCACCATAACTCCCTTGACATTGGCGTAAAAATTCTATTGCAGACATTGTTGAATCTTGACGTCTTGAAATGAATTTGAAGGTTTTAATTGCATAATAAGAGGAAACCGCATCACTTTTAGATCCTAAGGTAAATGCAAAACCACCATCTGGGTTCTGCACTGATTTTAACCATAAAGTCAGGTTATATACATCATTGGGAGATGAACCAAGTAAATATAATGAAGCTGTAGCGAAAAATGTAGCTGGAGTTGAGGAAATATTTTCATTTATCAAATCGCCAATTATTAGACTAAAATAAGAACCATAAAATAAATCCAAATATGGGAGTGAAATATAAGTTTTGAAGCCACCATCCTCATTTTGCAATGATTTTAACCAATTTATGGCTGCAGTTATATTATTTGGAGTTGAATTTAATAGACGTAAGGTTTCAATAGCACAATAGGTGGATAAAACATCAGAGGGTTCATTGGGCCTCATCCCAAACCCACCGTCAATATTCTGACATGATTTTAAATATAATGTAATGTTATTATAGCTTAATAAAGGGATATAACCTTTATTTTTTGCTATATTCGCAGCATTTATACCCCAATAATTAGATAAAACAGATTTTAGACCAAAAAAACCGTTCTTACCTTGATTTGATTCAAACCATTGATCCAGTTGTGTTAAATTACCAGCTGATAAAGCATCACCCAATAATTTAAGGCTATGAACTGCAAAATAAGCATATTTATAATCTGAAGCCTCATTATATGAAGATTCATCATATCCAAATCCTCCATCCCCATAATAAGGAGCATTTTTGAAATTTTGACATTTTTTAATATAATTAATAGCACCAGTTGGGTCATTGGGAGAATCTCCTAATAAATTGAGTGCTGCAATTGCATAATAAGTATTTTCTAATTTAGAGCTGTTAGATAGAGCAATCCCAAAACCACCATCAGGATTTTGACAATTTTTTAACCAAGTCCGTAGTGAATCATTTATTGTTAGAAAACTATAATTTAAAACAAGGAGCCCCTTAATCGCATAATAAGTTGAGATTACATCACCTGAAGTTGTAATTGCAAATGGTGACGATCTGAAACCACCTGTGATGGCCATTGATGCTAGAAAATAATTAATTATTTTAGTTTTATTCGGAGGAGCTTCGGAGAACACGTTTAGAATTTGGACTGCCATACTGGTGGAGATCACATCAGTAATTATATAGGATGAATAAGAACTTACACCGAGCTCATTTAATATTTCAGATACTGGCATTGATGAATAGCCAGAAATATTAGTAAATGGTGGATTAAAATCATCAACTCTACATTTATTAATGAAATCTAAGACTATATTTTTACTATTCTGATAATCATCTATAGTATTAGTAGAATTTGTTTTATTAATACCCATAATAGCCATATAGGTATCAGCTATATTACCCAGACCAGCTACATTTGAGAATCCACCATCAGAATTCTGTCTGCTCCAGAAGAAATAGTTAAAGATACTTCTATTAATTTCAGAGATATTGAACTCTGTTGTACTGCTCAGATCTTCATAAACTAACATTGCATAATATAGGGTATCAATGGATGGCTCTATAAATATGTTCTCATTTTCTGTGGTAAATGATTCAGAATATTGCCAAAAACCGTAATAAATTTCCTGGATTTCGTTTTCATTGAAATAAGTAGGTGGAGGAATATTGATAATTAACATAGCAATAAGAGGAGACCCGATTAATAGTCCTATAATTATTAAAATCATCATCCATTTTTTCATAATTTAACCCTCATTTTAAATATTATTCATTTTCTAAGGATTGCATTCTAATTTGGAAGTATCTTTTAAAACTTGCTTCGTCTCTTGTAACTGAATTTACAATTACATTATCGTCTACTAATTCATCGACCAATCTTTTTATGTTGGTCTGAATATCATGTAGATATACTTCAATATCATCTTTTCCAACTCTTAATACGTATTCCACGTAATCTTTATTCTGAATTTTCTCAATAATCTGGTTATTCAGTCCATTTATTTTAAGACGAGCGATTTCGCCGTGTGAAGGAAGTTTATAGATCAAATTTGAAGGAGTATCAAAATCTACAACCTGACCATTTCGTAAAAGGACCACCTTATCACAGATATTTGCGGTTTCTAAATCATGTGTGACAATAACCATTGTGGTTTTCATTTCACGATTTAGTTTTCTGAGATAATTTAGGATATCAAATCTTTTAGATGCATCAACTCCAGTTGTTGGTTCATCTAAAAATAAAACTTCTGGATTGTTGATCAATCCAAGAGCTATAGAAACTCGTTTTTTCTCACCGCCTGACATATTTTTTACTTTTGATTTCCA
>CAZYEE010000006.1:0-34868 GCA_964646355.1 uncultured archaeon
ACATAAATCCAATAATGCTTCAAATTCTTTTATTGAATTTTATTTATCAGAAATTCGGTTCCATTGATGTTTCATTAAAAATATATTGTTATGACGCATTACTTTTCAATAAATATCAGAACAAGTTTGATCTCATATTGGGAAATCCACCCTATTTTATTATCGCTAAGACACAGAAAAATAATCAATATTCTAACTTAAAAAGGTCTCATAAAACATATATTTCGCCAGAAATACTAGAAAAATATAAAAAATATTATTCATCTGACGCAAAACAAATTAATATTTTTAATCTATTCATCGAGCACGGTATTAACCATTTAAGAGAAAATGGTTATCTTGGCTTTATAATTCCAGATATTTTTCTTGCAGGAAACACATCTCAGAAAATTAGAGAATATATATTAAATACCTGCTCTATTCAACAAATATCTAAGATATCTGATCAAGTATTTGAGGATGGCGGTATAAATAATATCATATTGATCTTGAAACGAGAGAAGAATCAGAATAAAAGAAATAATAATATGATTAAAATAAAGAACATGTTGATTAATGAGATAAAAAATAAAAAATCCTCTGAAATTAATTATATTAAGCAAGAAATTTTCGTGAATCTTCCCTATAATAACTTTTCAATAAATATCGATCAAAACTCTTGGAATGAAATAGGGTTTATTTTTCACAAAATAGCAAATAAACAGGTCCTACCATTACAGAAGCTCGTAAATATACAAAGAGGAATTGAAATCGGGAAAAAAAATTCAAGAATTATCACTGCAGAAAAAGCACATCTCTTAAATTCAAATAATTCAAATCTACAAATTGGTAAAATAATAGCTACAGAAAACGTCTGTCCGTTTAGAATAGATTACAAGAATAAAAACTTTAATAATATGTATGTTATTTTTGATCCTTATAATAAAGGGATATTCAAGGATGAAAAAATCTATAAATCACCAAAAATTCTTTTAAAACGCATCTCAGATAAACTTATTGCAGCCATCGATATGAATGGTGAATATTATTGTCTAGATTCAATTCAAATACTAAATCTGAAGCCCAATATAAAATACGACCTTTTTTATTTGCTTGGAGTTCTGAATTCTGAATTTTTAAATAAATATTATCATCTAATTTTTGGAGGTTATAAGAAATTATTCGCGCGAGTAAATAAAAGCTATTTAAAAAATCTCCCCATTCCTAAAGTTTCACTTGAGAATCAATTACAAGTCGCAAATATTGTCAGAAAATTAATTGAAATTGAAAATAATTATACTGCCCAATTTTTAGAAATGAAAACTAAGGTAGATAAAATTATATATTCTCATTACTTGTATTCCAAATAAACACCGAGGTTTGGTGTATTAAATTGTATAATGATAGGTATGATGCAGGAGAAAAATTAGCAGAACTGCTAGCTGAATATAAAGGTAAGGAAAATAGGATAATAGCAATACCAAATGGTGGAGTTCCAGTGGGCGCCTCATTAGTCAGAAAATTAGGTGGTAAGCTTAGTCTTCTGATTGTTAGAAAATTACAGATCCCTTATAATCCTGAAGCTGGATTTGGGGCAGTTACAATGGACGGCACAGTCATATTTAATAAACGAATATTAAGCTACATTAACTTAACCCGTCATCAAGTGGACCAGATTATATCAAAAACACGTGCAGAAATTTATGACAGAATGCAATTTTATCATATTGATTATTCTAACCTAAGGAAAGAAATTTCAAATAAAACAGTAATCCTAACAGATGATGGACTTGCTAGTGGATTTACAATGATAGCTGCCATAAAATCTATTAAAAATTATGAACCTGATAAAATAATCGTAGCAGTTCCAACCACTCCAAAAACCAGTTTTGATTTGGTTTCTAATTATGCCGATCAAGTTATCAGTTCTGATATTAAAGATGTAAGAATTTTCAGTGTAGCAAGTGCTTATAAAAATTGGTATGATCTTGATAAAGATGAGGTCTTAAATATAATAAATGAATTAAAAGCAGAAAATTTGTTTTTCTAGAAAAAACATACTTGATTTAACATAATTTTTCTTATAAATTCTTTATTTTTGTACATTCTTTATTATAAAGAGCGCTTTTCTATCCTATAAAAAATACAAAATTGGCTATATTTAAAAATTAATTATTTGAATTTTCCATAACGCCTTAAAACCATAAGACCTTTATATCATTTTTTCCTATCAATTATTCCCCTCTTTTAAGATAGTAATTTTATAAAAAAGGTATAAAAAATGGCCCTTGGAATCGTTGAATGGTCAATTCTAATTATAACAGCAGCATTTGGAATATTAGTCATATTATTTCTCCTTCAGACTTTTATCAAGCGCAGAAGTGCTTGGTCAATTCTCATCAGTCTCGTTTTGGGTTTTTTAGCAGGGTTGGTAGCAATTATTAATGAGTTATGGTTTGCTGATAGTTTTATACTTAATACTATATTCCAATCCTTACATTTGAATTTATATGGATTTCATTTTTTCTTTTTCTACATATTTTTTGAACAGTTAATTTCTAAGAAGTTTAATTCAATAAGATTATCGATAATGATTGGACTTATTTTACTACAAACAATTGGTCTGTGGTCTGTTATTTATTACCGATTGAACTCTATTAGTGCAGATTTAGCTTGGGTTCTTGCGGATATTGGAAATTGGACACCTGCAATTTTTGTTTACACTTTTGGTATAATAATTTATATAAAAACCTATATTTATACAAAAGAAATCAAGCCGATTCTCTTTTGTATAGCACTTATATTTGTTGATATTGGATTTATAATCTCGTTCTTAAATGATTATTATTTTATTGCAAATGTATTTGGTGTATCTTTATCAAAACCTGATATTATTGATTTTGTTGGTTCAATAGGAAATGTTTTTCCATCAGTAGGTATTATTATGTTTGTTATTACTTATTTAGTCGATATAAATTATATCTACCGCCTTCCCAACGATATCTACTTATTAATGGTGCTCACAAAAGTGGGAACTCCTCTTCACACAGTAAAATTAAAGACGCGTAAAAAAATTCGTATTGAAGAGGTACTTCTATCCGGAATGATATCTGCCATAAATAGCGTTTTTAAAGAGATATTTAAAAAAGACACAGTTATAAACGAAATATCAAGCGAGGGAATTAGTATTATTATGAAAGCGGGAGATAATATATTGAGTCTAGTGATCACAGATAAGCCAACCTATTTTTTGGAAAAGGCACTTAGTCGATATGTTAAAGCCTTTGAAAAAGAATTTGAAAAAGAAATCAAGAGTGGTATTAAGGATTTGGTAGTATTTGACAGAGCAATTGACTTATTACACTCGATTTTTCCATTCTTTATTATCGAAAAATCCGGTGTTTAATTTTATATACCTATAAATTAATCATAAGTTAGTTTAAATTTGAAACTAATATATTCAATTCGTAAATAATTCAAGCTTACTTATTGCTCTGGTAGCCTCTTTATTTTCTTCTATAATATGTTTATATTGAGAATTATATACAAATTAATATGCATTATCCTTAGAAATTCTCTTTATGGATTGATTTTAATTAACTAATCTACAATTATACATATGGAAAAGTTCTTTACAATAAAGACGGTCGCAGTAGTTGGTGCGTCTAGAAATCCTCGTAAGGACGGAAATAATATTATAAGAAATTTACTTTTGAATAAATCTATTAAAATTTACCCTATAAATCCTTTCGCTGACGAAATTTTAGGGTTAAAAGCTTATCATTCAATTTTAGATATTGAAGAGGATATTGATTTAGTAATTATTTTTATTCCACCAGATAAAGTATTAGAAGTCGTCAAACAATGTATTCAAAAGAAGGTAAAGGCTATTTTAATTGAATCTTCCGGCTTTAATGAGGTTGGGAACTATGAATTATTCAATAAAATAAAAGAATTAACGAAACAAGCTGGAATTAGAGTCTGGGGCCCAAATTGTACCGGTTATGTCGATTTCCATAAACAAATATTTACACCATTTGCTCCGTTAAAGGCTGTAATTGAATATGTGAACATAGACGAAATAAAGGGTTCCGTTTCGATCGCATCTCAAAGCGGGATGATGGCTGGTGGAATGATGTTCCAAATCCTCTCAGGCTTGAAATCTGGAGTTTATTTTGAGCCGAATAAAATTTTAGCGATAGGTAATAAACTCGATATCAACGAGTGCGATGCGCTTGAATATATGGGCAATGACCCAACTACAAAGGTTATAGGTCTATATTTGGAAGGCTTTTCAGAAGGTCGAAGATTTATTGAATCATCCAGAGCTATTATCAAAAAAAAGCCAATTGTTCTTCTAGTAGGTGGTACTTCAATAAGTGGCTCAAAAGCAGCAAAATCACACACCGGCTCCATATCCACTAATGAAAAAATCTTGAATAGTGTTTTAAAACAAACCGGAATTATTAGAACTTATGATTTTAAAGATTTCTTACAGACTCTTGAATTGTTTTCTATTATATTAGAAGGAGATAAATCAAAATTACCAAAAGGAAACAAAGTTGCTGTCATCACAATTTCTGGGGGCGCAGGAGTTGTACTCTCAGATAATATTGAAAGGTCTAATATTTTAAAGATGGCAACATTCACTAATAAAACCTTACAAAAAATTGCTAAACGATATCCCGAATGGATGAAAACAGGTTATAATAATCCAGTTGATGTCTGGCCAGCTATTGAAGTTAATGGTCCTCAAGTCCTGCTGGATATTCTAAATGCAGTAAACCAGGACGAAAATGTTGATATTATCGTAATTACAATGGTATCAGTACGCCATCGAGAATGGAGCTTTATGGGGAATAAAGCATTCATGGAGATCCTAAAATCCTATAAAAAACCTATCTTATTCTGGATATTTGGTGACATGACTCAGTTCAATGAAATAAAAAAAGCGTTTAAAAAGATAGGCATTCCTATTTTCATCAGTATTCATGAACTAACCAAATTTTTATCAAGAGCTGTTCAGTATTCACAATTTTTAGAACAGATAACTCAAAATTGATGTTCTTATTTATTTTACATTATTTAGTTTTATTATAATTGATTTAACTTTGAGTTATTTTTAATTTGATTTAATCATTTTATGGTTTAATTTGCTATTTTATTATTATTAATGCTGAAATATGACACCGTGATACCATATCTGCCATTTTTTCATTAATTTATTTAAATTAGCAATGGAATATTTAAAAATTAATTAATAATTTGAATGAAAAAAATAAATAGACTGTTTTTTTAAATATAATTGAGAATGAGGTTATTTTAAAATGAGCGAGAATTATGGTATTCCACTATTAGGTGATTTATTTCCAGAAATGACTGTAAATACGACACATGGTGTAATCAAACTTCCAGATGATATGAAAGGTAAATGGTTTGTCTTATTTAGTCATCCTGCAGATTTTACTCCAGTTTGCACCACCGAGTTCTATGCTTTTGCCATAAGAGCCAATAAATTTAAAGAATTAAATTGCGAATTGATCGGACTTTCAATAGATCAAGTATTTTCTCATATTAAATGGATAGAATGGATCGAAGAGAATCTGAATCAAGAAATTCCTTTTCCAGTAATTGCTGATGATATTGGTAAAGTTGCCAAAACGCTTGGAATGGTACAATCAGGAAAAGGAAATAATACGGTTCGTGCTGTTTTTATTGTTGATGATAATGGAATAATTCGATTAATCCTGTATTATCCGCAGGAAGTAGGTCGAAATGTTGATGAAGTATTACGCTCATTAGAAGCTTTACAAATCGCAACTAAATATAAAGTAGCAGCTCCACATAACTGGCCAAATAATGAATTAATCAAGGATAGAGTGATAATTCCACCACCTAAAAGTCGTGAACAAGTTAAAGAAATAATGAAAAAATATCCAGATGGATATGATTGGTGGTTCCGTCATAAAAAACTTGAACGATAATTCAATTTTCTCAAATATTTTTTTATTATTAATTATTATTATCTCTTGTAAACAAACTATAATTGATTTTATTTAGTGATTCTCGAATATTATGGTATTCTTATTTCCCAATTCAACTTATTTTTCAATTCGAGATTTTTAACATTATTTATTATTACAAATTCCAGTAAACACAATTTATTAATGAAGTATAATACAGAATCAAGAAATTTATCAAACTCAAAATCAAACTTTTCATCATATTTATCAAATAAGAGATCGATAACATCATTAAAATTATCATTATTAATTAATGCTTCTAAAATATCTTTTTCAAATACCGATTCTAAATCATATTGTGTAAATATCTCATTTTTCAATAAGTAAATTGATTCATTTATATATATTATATTAGGATCAATTCTAATTTTAATATTAGAATAATCTTCTTTTCTTAGAAATGTATTTGGTAGAACTGAATAATGTTCTAGATTGAACGTTATGGAATATTTATAATCTCCCAAATGATCAAATTTTATAATAATATCTAAATAATCTCCGTTAAGCACATTTAATGGCTTTTTTAAGGGTACAAATTGAGGAGCCCAGGATGGATATGTGGATTCATCTAAACTTGAGATTTTAATTTTATCATATATTTCAACATCGAAATAAATTTGAAAACCATACAAGATGCAATTTTTATTTATTCCTAATCTTAATTCCCTGTGGAATTTATCCGATAATTCGTCCTTTAATAAATCATAATCTAATAATAATGCTGGTTCGGAAGCCCAATATTCTTGTTTCACATTATTTATATCACATCTATAACAAATCCTATTATAAAATTCGTTAAAATCAATATGAAATGCATTAGGATAACCTAAATATTGTAACACGTCAATGTATATATCTGGTGGTTTTGTAGTAGGAACTATATATAATTTTCCTCTTGAAGGAATGATTTTACCATTTTTTTTCAAGAATTTTTTCAAATATTCGATCGAGGACCACGAATCACCCTCTATTAAAAAATTAGAGATCGGTTCACAAATAATCCAGTCCACTTTTTCAGGGATATCTTCTGTTGATAGATCTTTAGCGTCTTTATGAATGAACGTTATCTTTTGAAAATACTCATTTTTTTTAGCCAGTTCTATTGCTAGATTAATTATTTCTGTATTTTCAATGGCATACACATGCTTAGCACCTGCTTCAATTGCTAAAAATCCTAGAATTCCTGTTCCGCATCCAAAATCGATAATAACATCATCTGCATTTACATTTTTAAAAATTGCTTGACGATATTTGATAATTCTATTATTATCCAACAAGAGGCTCAAATGTTTTTTATAATTTGAAAAATAAGACCTCATTTTTTTTCCCGTTCATTCCTTAAAAAGGAAGATACTCTCTTTGAAGTTCAGATAATTCTTCCAGAATTTGCTCAGCTTGTGTTAGACTCTCTACTACAGGGTCCGCCAATAATGCTTGTAATGCGATTTTCTTGTCGCTATTAAGTGCAGCTTTTACTGTCAAATCTTGGACTGTTGCCTGGATATTCATTAAAGCTGCAAGTCCATCTGGTATCTCACCCAATTTTATACCATTAACACCATTTTTATTTACTATTGCAGGTCCTTCTATTACAAGGTCTCGTGGAAGATTTTCAATCAAATTATTTTCATTAGGCAGGTTAACTGAGAGCTCTGTATGTCCTGAATCCGTTAATATTCCTTCAATAATTGGAATTGCCCTTTCTCCACTTTTACGTATCCATCTTTTAGATTTTCTTCTTTTTGTTGCAAGTTTTAATAATTTTTCCGTTTCTGCAATGCAAGAAGCTTTATAGGTCTCATAAAAATTTCTAACATCTGCTTCATTATACACCTCCCACGCCCAATGAATATATTCTCCAAAATGTGAGTCTGTAGTATATGGCAAATAATTATATATTCTAACAATCTCCCTAATTAGACCTACTTCTCTTTTATCTTTTAAATAATCAAGTGCTTTTTTTCTGATATCTGGATAGGCATCTTCGCCAGTTGATCTATAAAATACCTCTAATAAGATGCCAAAATGATTGAGTCCTCCAGCTTTTATCTCTAAATCTGAAAATGGAACATTTAGCATTCTTGGGAGATGCATTTCTAGAAAATGTATTTCATGACATAAACCCACAAACCTTAAAATGGGAAACTTTCTTTTGATAGCGAGGCAAATGCGGCTCATTGGATTACTAAAATTTATCAAAAAGGCATTTGGACATATTTTGACAATATCTTCACAAATAGGGATCATAGATTTTATTTGTCTTAATGAATGAAATAGCCCACCAGGACCTCCATTTTCCCCAAATACTTGTTTTGAGCCATATTTTCTTGGTATATTATAGTCTTGTTCCCATAATTTGAATCTATCACCCGTTTCTATTGAACATATTATGAAATCTGCATCTGAAAGTGCGTCCTCCCGATTTGTTGTAGATTCAAGTTTAAAATCTAAATTAAGATCTTCAATTGCATATCTACATATTTTTGATACTATGTCTAATGTCTCCTTATTTATATCTAGTAGTGAAATTGTGGATCCCTTGAGAATATCGCTTGTTAAAATATCGGCTACAGTTCCAAGTCCAAACTGAGCACTTCCTGCCCCTATCAATACAATTTTTACATCTTCCAATATTTTTACAACTCTATCCTTTTAGTTATTCTTATGTATAAAATGAAATCTGTTATTTATTATAATTTATTTGTTATTTATTATAATTTATTTGTTAATTTTACTTTCACCTTAATTTTTATCTTTTTTACTATGTTTTTCTCCATTAATTTTTCTCATTCATCTTCCTCTACATTATTCCTCATATTTTGCTTTATATTCTCATTATTGTTTTCCATTAAAGGAGAATCTATCTCTATTTTTTGAAAATCTTTTGTAATTATTGAAATAATACCCGACTTTGGTAGCAATCCAGAACCCTTCGGTTTTATTATTGGATTTTTCCAACGATTCAAAAAGGCAATTTTCCCAAGCTCTAATCTTGGAGGTGGATTAGGTGTTTCGTTTGGATAGCCTAATAATATCAATGCAAATACCTTGAATTTTTCGGGAATACCAAGAATCTCTTTAATCTTTTTCCTATTAAAAGCACCGATCCAGCAGGAACCAATCCCAAGTTCCCATGCCATTAACAACATATTTTGGATTGCAGCTCCTATTTCCTCGATCCACTTATTGGTATCCGCACAAACTACAATCATTGCCGTCGCTTGAGCAGCATGACTCTGTTTAAAAAATAATATCTTAACATTTTTTTCTATACTCTTAAGAATTTCTTTCTCTGTTATCAAAACATATCTAATCACTTGACGATTCGTAGCAGACGGAGCCCATCTAGCAGCCTCTAATATTTTGATTAAGTTCTTTAAAGGTATTGGTTCATCCTTAAATTTTCTAATACTTCTTCTTGTTAAAATCAATTCAGATATTTTCAATTCAGTGTATCACCAATTATTTATTTTTAATATCCTTCATAAAATGTCATTTATAATTTTATAATTTGATTAACTAATAAATAAAAATAACAGTAATAATTAAAATTGACATAATTAAAATAAAAATTTCTGATATTAAACTAATAAAATTGAAATAAAAAAAATGAATTGTTTTTAGAATAATGCACGATTTTTACTTTAGTTTAAATTTTAATGATATTTTTTTACTTATTTTATTTAAACTTATCTATAATTAAACTCCTCGGAATTTAACACCAATAAATACAATTATCCATGATATGAAGCAGAAAAGCCAGCTTAACCATACGAATATTTCATTATAATCACTAATATCTATTGGGATGTCTGCCGGTAATCTTCCAAGAATATCTAAAAATCCTAAAATTCCTAACAGAATTCCAACTACCATAACTAACAGTGCTAAGACCATTGTAAGCCTTGAAGGTGGACTCCACGCAGTCATTTTAATTTCACATTAAATTTTTTATGGATTTATTGTTTCAAATTGAATTGTTTCATTTAATATTTTAATGGTTATTTTTGCTAAATCTTTTTAATTCTCATAATTAAAGAATTTTAAAGAAGAATTAGAGATATTTTAGGGTTAACTCTATAAAAATAAAAGAACTTCGTGGTTAATTTCAATTTTATATTCTCGTATTAATAAATTATTAAATTTACCTTAAATCCTTAAAATAATTTTCCCTAACTGATTTAATTATTTCTAAAAATAAGTTGAAAAAATTTTTTTGAATAATAAATGACTATCAATATCAGTTAATTATTGATTTGATTTATTATTTATTGATTTGTTTTATTATTTTCTTTAAATAGTCTTTCTCTCTTTTGTTTATGAATTTTTTCCAACTGTTCTTCCATTTTCTTAAGTTTTTCGCCGTGTAATGGATAAAAATATATGAAGATCAAACTTATTCCTGTTACGATTGCCGGAACTATAAGAAATAATATTTTTATTCCTAGCAATGCAGAGGCTGGTTGTGGAGGAAAACCCTCACCAGTTACGTATCCAAAAGATTCTAGTATAATCGTAGCAACAATTGGTCCTAGACTATCTGCTGGTTTTGTGAATAATGCATTTATTCCCAGGAACATTCCTTCTCTTCTTGTTTTATTAATAACCTCGTCTTCGTCCATAGATAATGTCATTAAAGGATATGTAAAAACACCGTATCCACCAAAAAAGGTGAGAAGCGCAAAACCTATCCATATAAAAGGCATGAGTATTGGGTCTAAAAGTAAAAGAAATGTAATTAAACTTATTATAACCTTTATTGATCCGAATTTGAGAATAATATTTCTCATTCCATATTTTTTACGTAGTTTTATACATATAATATTAGCAGTATAACCTATTCCGGCATAGATTAAGAAAAAACCACCAATCAAATAAAGTAAATTTGAAAGATCTGTTAATCCAAAAATGTATAGATAAGTAAAAACATAACTTATTCCAATTGCAGTATTAAAGACCATGCAAAAATTAAATCCAATAAAAATCAAGAAAGATTTTCTTTTTACTGTTTCCTTGATGGATTTAAATAATGGAAAAACCTCATCACGTTGGTATTCTGGTCTCTCTATACCCAATTTTGCTACTATTAATAGACATATAGTTGAAATTATTGCCACAACTATATTTGCAATCTGGAATGCAAAATAATTTGTATTTTTCAAAGTATAAATCAATATGACTGGTAAAGCCGCAAAAAACCCCAAAATACCTGCCCAAAAATTCATCCGATTTCTAGTATCAATATCAGAAGTACTTTCAGGAAGAAGTGCCATCCAGCATAATACTACTAATGTAAGCATAGTATCAAAAGAACAAATGCTGATTATGTAATGAATAAAAATGATCATTTGATTTGTATATGACCATGGCCACCATATTATTAAAAATGTTAATGCCCAAATCGGAGCCCCATATTTTATGTATATTTTTCTTCTACTCCCCCATTTTTCTCTGTTCGTCCTATCGGATAACTGACCTAATAAAGGATCATTTAGTGCATTTATTATCATGTAAATAATCTGCCCTATAATAAAAAGTTCCCAAGCAAGTCCTAAATCATCATAGAATAGTTCTATATAACATAATGTGAAAATCCCTGCGTATAAGGTCGTAGGAATCGCTCCCAAGGCATACCCAAATATTCTACTAAAACTGAGTTTTTCAGGTATTAATTCCTTATTATTATGAATTATAAACACCCTTCTACTTATTTTATTTATAAATAAATACATCTATAATTTATCATTAATAAATGATTTTATAGACTTTTTAAAATAGTCAGGTATTCGAGTATAATTCAGTATAATTTTTGATTATTCAAGAAGATAATTGATTTTTATTTTTCAAATATTTAAATATATTTAAGTAATGAGAACTATATATTAGCACAATGAGGCATGAGTTTTTAGAAATTTTGAGAAATTTGAATATTAAGATTGAAAATGATGGTATAGCAGTAATTAATAAAGACAATTGTACCTTTAAAATTGATTTGAGATCGGGTGAAATAACAGTAATCAAGGTAGATAATCTGAATCAAAGAGCTAAGCTTTGTATTGAAGCAAAATCAGAGGGCTGGAATAATTCTGGGCTTACACAGCATGAAGTGTCCATTATATCTAAGATACTTGCTATAACTACTAATAATATTCCCACAGATCTATGCAAACAGATTAAATATTTCCTAAAGACTGGCTATGGAGGTCCTAATATCTTTCCAATTACAAATCCAGACGAAACGTATCGAACCTCCAAGAGATACATGCATAATCTCCGAATACTATTCAACATATAGGCTGCTTACAATTTGATTAGCGAAACCTCTTGATCTGGGCTAATCTTTTTTTTATAATTCTTTAAAATAATGGAATAATAATATTTATTTTTTATTTTGATGAATAATTAGTTATGGATCGCAATTTTTTAAAAAATGAGACATTTGATGGTAGTTTTCCCTTCAAGCCAAACTATCTTGTAATTAACGGATTCAATATGCATTATGTCGATGAAGGTAGTGGTGAACCTATTGTTTTAATACATGGAGAGCCTACATGGGGTTATTTATATCGTAAATTTATTCCCATTCTTGCAGAGTCTAATCGAGTTATTGTCCCGGATCATATGGGCTTTGGGAAAAGCGATGTTCCATTAGATAAACCTTATACATTAGCACAACACATCGATAATTTAACCAAACTATTGTTAAACCTTAAATTAAAGGACATTACCATAGTGGTTCAAGATTGGGGAGGGCCTATTGGATTTGGATTTGCAGTAAATAATCCAGACCTTATTAAACGAATAGTAATTATGAATACTTCTGTTGGTGTGGCTAAAGAAAATAGACGTTTGTGGTATGAACCTATGGTTGAGAATGGTACTTATGATCAACTAATGGGTAATATGAAGATATTTATTCCACAAATGATGTTTGGAACGTTTGTAAAAAAATTTTCACGAGAGGAAAAAAAGATAATGAAAAAAGCATACACGGCACCTTTTCCAAGTGAAGAATATTGTATTGGTGCAAAAGCATTCCCAAAAGATATTCCTAAAGGTAAAACTCATCCCAGCTCTAAAATCATGCAAGAAATAAGGGATAAACTACCCTTACTCTCTAATAAACCTAAGATCTTAATATGGGGAATGAAAGATATAATTTTTCCACCTAAAATCATTGAAATCTGGCAAAAAATATATCCTGATATTAAAGTATTCAAAATTCAGAATGCAGGCCATTATCTTCAAGAAGATGCACCCGAACAGATAATACCAATAATCAAGAAATTCGTTACTGAATAATTTATAATATGTTATCTATAATTTATTTTAAATTTTAAAAATTTTTTAAAAATCATAAAATCTTGAAATATATCTAAATCTTATAATGAATAAAATGCCTCAAAAAATAATAACATACCTAAAAAAATGAATAATAATGAAGTAGCTAATGCTATCCATTTTTTAGGAATTTTTTTTGAAATAAGCCCTCCTAAATACGCTCCTAAGAGACATAAAGAGCACAACGCAAATGATGCACCTAGCCCTACTTCAATTGGCGCGTTGTAGCTTGCTGCTAAAGTAATTGTCATTAATTGTGTTTTATCTCCAAATTCCACTATAAACACATTGATCAATGCAAAAATAAATTCATTCCTTTTATTTTCATTTTTACCGGGATCATCTATCTCGTTTTTATTATTATTTAAGGTTATATTTTCTGGTGAGTTAGTATATTTATAATATTTTTTATACAAATTTAGAAGAGATATTATTCCAAAAAGATTAAAAATTATCGCCCCTACAATCTTTACCCAAAATGGATTGATAAAAATAGAGAAAACAAACCCTATGATCACTCCAATTATCACTGTTAATGTTATACCAATAGAAGAACCGATACCAATTTTTAATGGATTATTACTTTTAGCTGCAAGAGTAATTACCATTATTTGTGTTTTGTCGCCTAATTCTGAGATAAATATGATACCAAAAGTAAATATAAGGGCATATAAATTAAACGCATTCATTTTTTATGCTATCTCACTGCAAGTAATACTCTCAATTTTTCCTTCAAGCAATGGAAATAATTTCTCAAAATTTTTTGGAAGATTGGCCATATGCTCTTTAAATGCATTTTCATCCTTATATTTTTCATAAAAAACTATTTTATTCTTATTTTTCTTACCTTTCACCAGATGCGGAATATAAGCAATGCATCCCGGTTCTGATTCTCGGATTTTAGGAACAATCTCTTTTAATAATTCAACAACCTCGTCCATTTTACCTTCTTTCACGTAAAGTGTAGCTATTATTGTTAACATTTTTAAAACCTACACGAATATTATAAAATATTTTTAAAACTGATCATTTTGTAATTGAAATTATCCCGCTACCTTTTTAATTTTATGTTTGTGTATATATTATGTATTCTTTTCCTTCATCTTCTATAGCCAATATTTTATGTCCTTCTTTCTTGAGAAATTCTTGGACGTTCTTTTTAGCCGGTTGAAAATCACCAATAATTTTGAGAATCTTTCCATTACCTATTTCTTTGATTTTTTTTCTAGTTTTCAGTACAGGCATTGGGCATGTCATACGTCTAACATCTAATTCTTCATCGTAATCCATCTTTATCACCACACCGTATATTTTTTTAATTTAAAATATTAATTTCAATCTTTAATATTCAGTCATATCTTTTGCATATTATTACATATCAAAATAAAAAGATTTAGAAAATTTATTGGGATATTTTGATATATTTATTCCTCAAATCACTAATTCTAAAATTTTTTATTTATTTCTAAAAATACTAAAATCTAAATTTTTTTAAAATGTCAGGGTATTATCACTTTTAGCGCAAGCATCAACTATTTCATGCATTCCAACGATTTCTGCACCATTAATTAGGTCATCTTGTTTTATTCCTCTTGCTTGGCAGCAAACTCCACAGACAATAACCTTTAATCCTTCTTCCATAGCCATATTTAAATATTCAAGGATATTTGGATATTCAGCTGGATCTTGAGATTTTTTTGCTACAAAAATGCCTTCTTGAATTAAAATCATAGTGACTTCATGTCCATCATTCAATGCAGTTAGTGCAAATCTCAAAGCTGTATATGGTTTTTCTCTACCATATGGAGAATCAAAAATCATTACTGTAAATTTTACCAAATTATTACACCCTTTTAATTCATATGTTTTTTACCGATTTTTGTTTACGAACTAAATTTTACAAAAACCTTTAAATATTTATCAGAATTCTAAATAGTGTCCATAAGCAAAACTTATAGATAAGCTGAATTAAAAATAAATAATATTGAGGTTATGCCCAAATTGACTATAAAAATTAGCTATATCGAAAATTTCCTAAAAATTGTAGAACTTGGAAGCTTTACAAAAGCAGCAGATAAGTTGAATATAAGCCAAAGTGCAATTAGCCAACAAATAGAAGCACTTGAAAAATATTTCAGTGCAAAATTATTTATTCGATCTAATAAAGGAGTTTTTCTTACCGAAGAGGGCAAAATTTTATTAAAAAGAGCCAAACCAATTATAGATAATTTAAATTTAGCTAAAGCGGAGATTAATGAGCGATTGGAAGGTTTGGGCGGTATTCTCAAAATAAGTTCATCCACTGTTCCAGGCGAACATATTTTACCCATATATTTTACTCAATTCAAAAAAGAGAAACCAAATGTAAAATTTCAAGTGGAAATAAACGATACAGCCACAAGTTTTAATAAATTGATAAATAAAGAGGTTGATCTGGCAGCTGTAGGAAGTTTATTGAAATATGATGATATTGTTGAATATATAATTCTGGCGGAAGAGGAGCTCGTTTTCATAGTGTCCACAGATCATGATTTAGCCAAGAAAAAATCCATTACAATTTATGATATTATAAAATATCCATATATAGCGCGGGAATCCACTTCCGGAACAAGATATGAAAGTGAAAGAATTTTGGAATCAATGGGAGTACCCATCGAAAAGATGAAAATTTTCTGTGAATTATCTTCAACCGAATCTATATTAACTGCTGTTTCCGAAGGCATAGGCTTTAGTCTCATTTCTTCAATTGCTGCTCAAAAAATGGAAGCTGCTGGTCTTATTAAAATACTTCCATTTCCGAAAAAAGTTCCAAATAAAAGAACATTATATCTTGTTCGATTAAAGGAACTAGATCTTTTAGATAATAAATTATTAAGCTCATTCTGGGAATTTGCTAAAAGCTTTAAGTTTGAAAGAAAATGAAATTATTTTAATAGTTAAAGAAGTTCTGTAAAATCCAGCTTTATCCCTTTTGTTTCTTTTATGAATAGAAAGATTAGCGGAATCATAATCACAAGAAATATACTATTAAGAAGAAAGCTAAAACCAAGCCCAATATATTTTAATATAAATGAGGTGAAAAATGAGCCTGTGGTAGTTCCAATGGCATAGCATAAATTCCTAAATCCAGCTCCTGCTCCCCTGATATCTGTCGGAAATATTTCAAGAGAAACCATTCTTGATGTAGTAAATAGGGACCAATATGAAATGCTGGATATAAAACCACCTACTAAAATTAATATAAAATCACCAAAGATTACAAGAAGCATTCCCACTGGAAATAGGGCGCTAAATAAGTATAATGTCGGCTTACGACCCATGTAATCTGAAAGTATTCCGCTTATTAAATATCCCAATATTGCTCCTAATGCCAGCAGCGTTATTACAAGATTTACTTGAGAATCACTAAGACCTCTGTCTATCTTTAAATAAGGTTCGCCTGAAATATTAAATACATAATTGAAACCAACGAAAAATCCAAATAATGAAATAACTATTGTACTTTTATAGATTTTTTTATTAAAAATTTTAGTCACTTTTTTTAAATCTCCTAATTTTTGCTTTTCCTGTCTATCTATCCTTTCGGTTAACATTTTTCTGTATGCTTTCGATTCCTTAAATATGAATGCAAGAAATCCAATAGGAATTGCTATGTATGCAAACCACATCATTGATCTCCAACTATACACTGGTAATAAAATCGATCTAAATAAAGGAATCGTGAATGCACCACCAATAGCTCCAAAAATTAGAACTAAGGAAATATATTTTGCTCTATGTTTCTCTGAACTTTGTTCCGAAAGAAATATCACCCAAATATCACTACTAAAGAAAATATATAGCAGAAACACACCAATTGTATATTGAATAGGATTCATAGATGTTGAGATAATTATTGAAGAAATTCCTATTCCAACCATTATAACTGCCATCATTACACGTCTTCCAAATAAATCACTCAGATATTGATTCACAAAAACAAAATACATACCTGCGCTGGCGATCCCCATTATCAATAAAAAAGTACTATGTGTTAAACTAAATTCTGACTCAATAAAACTTCCTATAACATTAGGATAATTTGTTGCATATGTATCAAATGTATCATTTAAACACAAAAATAAGATTAAAAGCGGAAAATAATACCGTTTATCTTCATTTAACATAATAAAATTCATGCTTTTTCATAATAAATATATTTTCTAATTTTGAGAATTTATGAAATCTGATGCTATTAATATTAGATATTATTTAAAAAGCAAAGAAAATTAAAAATACCCTTATTTTTTTAAGATAATTTCCATTATATTTTTATTAAGATGGTTAAATTTCAGCAAATTCATTAATTGGTGTCTTAAATGAAAAAAATGTCTAAAAAACGATATTTCGATGCGATTTATGGTTCATGGTTGGGAAGATGCATTGGGAGTAGATTAGGTGCCCCATTAGAATTTAAACCATATAGATATATTAAATTTAAGTATGGTGACATTAATTATTATGTTAAACCAATTAAAGGTAAGTATTATAATGATGATGAGATGTATGAAATAGTTGGATTGCTGACATTAGAAAAATACGGCATAAATATAAATTCCAAAATGATTGGTCAAATGTGGCTTAATGAGTTATGGACTATGATGTATACTGCCGAAAAAGTAGCTTTTAATAATATGAAAAAAGGTATAATGCCACCATTTTCCGGTAAAAAAGAGAATAACGTATATTACGATTTCATAGGTGGTCAGATGAAGGCTGATATATGGGGGCAAATTGCTCCTTGTCCAGAGGTTGCTGCAGAATATGCAAAAATAGACGGAGAGGTAGCACATTCAGAAGATGGATTATATGGTGAAATTTTTATCGCTACATTGTTATCGCATGGCTTTTTTAGCAACAATCTTAAAGAAAATATTATAAAATCATTGGAATTTATACCAGCTAATAGTAATTATGCAAACATTATCAAATTAGCCATAAACCTTCATTCTAAATATTCAAATTGGCGGGATGCATTAAACGCTCTCAAAAAATATTGGAGAAGAATAAGAATAGATCTTATTAAAAAGTCCCAATTATCTCGAAAATTAATATTATTAAGTCCAATTGGAAATGTTCATGTTCTTCCAAATGCTGGAATAATTATACTATCCCTTTTATATGGTGAGGGCGATTTTGAAAAATCAATTTGTATATCTGCTATGTCTGCAATGGATACTGACTGCAATTGTGGAAATATTGGTGCAATTCTTGGAGTGATCTGTGGGGCTTCAAGAATCCCTAGAAAATGGAAATCTCCTCTCAACGATATATTTTATACCAAAACTAGAAGTATAAAAGAAATTAAGATTTCTGAAATTGCAAGAAGAGTTTATAATATTGGATTGAAGGTTATTAATTTCAAATGTAATAATATTGAATTAATAGAATGAAGTAAATGAAAAATAATGAAGTAAATGAAAAATAACGAAAAATAATTAACATTTGTCATATCTATTCAGTATTTCATTTGTATTTGGTTGATTGAAAATGAAAATTCTACCAAAAAAAGAGATGTACTCTTTATATTTTGAAGATCCAAAAGCTTCTAAAGTTGAACGAATTTTATCAGGAGTAAAACTTGAATATTATTATTATTCAGAGACAATCAACATAAAATTAAATAAAAAAGAAGTCTGTAATATCTGTATATTAAAAGGTTCAGCTTTATTAATTGAAAATAACAACGAATTTAAGTTAAACCAATTTGATATGGTCTATATTCCAAGCGATTATGAATTATCTATTATACCACGATCTAATAATCTGTTTAATAATAAGATCTGTATAATGAGGACAAATCTTATAGAAGAGCCAAAAAAAAGCACTTATAGAAATATGGAGATTAAAAAATTTTCATTTAATGAATTTGTGTCGAGAGGAGAATTTGGGGATGAAACTAAGATATGTACTTATAGAGAAGTCTGGACTGCAATAAGAAATGGCGTATTCTTTTCAGGATTTACCAATATACCTGAAGAATCAAGGGTACAGGGTGCAATTACCAGTATAAATTTAGAAAAAGATACAACAAATAAGGTAAAAATTTATCCACATGTTCATCCTGAATATCCTGAAGTGTACATCTTTTGCATTGACGATAATAAAGGTAAGGTCGCAATCACTCAGTTCTTAATTAATTCGGATGGTCATTCTATCTGCAAGGATATGATAGATGGAGATGGATTATTTTTTCCAGGTAATGTTGGGCACCCGAACTTTATTAGACCAACTTACAAAAAACTCAAATATTGTATGTATATGTGGATAATTCCTACCTTTGGAAAAACGATTGATATTATACCTAAAACATTAAACATTGAATAGATGGAATTTTTTGAGAATTCCAAAAACATTAAACATTGAATAGATGGAATTTTTTGAGAATTCCAAGAGCTTGAATTATGTTTAACCAGAAATAATTCGGTTTAGAAATTAAAATTTGAATGAAATTATATTTTTATTGTTGTTTTATTTAGCAAAATATTATTTTTGGATACTCTGAAATTATTATACCGTTGATATCATTTATTTTATTATCATAAAACTTATAGGGAAAATAATCTAATGATAAAAACAATTAACAATAATTCTTGATATCTTTTTTTATAGAGGTTATATATCATGAGTATTTGGAATATATTGAAAAAAAATAAATATGTTTTTTGCTGTTTTATTCTGATGGGCTTATTTTTGATATTAGGAGAACAATCTGATTCAAAAATTTCTTCAAAAAATTTGGAAAATTATATCAGTGTATTGGTTATTATATTGACTTTTATAGGAATTCTTGCAGTAAGTATTTTAAAATTTGGTTTTTATCGTGAATTCAACTGGGGTTGCGCAGGTATACCTTTATTTGGCCCCTATTTTGCTATAAATTTAAGATTACCCCTAGAAATTATATCTATTTCATCATTTAGTCTCGCAATAATTCTAATTATGGCATTAATTATCAATTATTTTAATAAACCAGCAAATGAAACAAAAAAAGATTCAGAAAATTCAAAATCTAATACATCTTAGAGATATTTAGCTTCTTATCTAATCAATTAATCTGATAATATATATGATACAATATGATATAACTTAATATAAATTCACAAATTTTTCAAGTTATATTTTATCTGTTGTTATTCAAAAAAATATTTAATTAGCAATTTTTAATCAAGGTAATATATTATGAATGTAGAAATATCTGCTGGGGCTATTGTGTTTCGTATTGACAGAAAAAATGATAAAATTATTAGATATCTTTTATTAAAACACACTGAAACATACTGGAGCTTTCCTAAAGGAAATATCGAAAAAGGTGAAAGCCTCATTGAAACTGTAAAGCGTGAAATCAAGGAAGAAACAGGTATTAATGACTTGAAATTTGTCAAAAACTTTAAAGAAACTATTCAATATTTTTATTTCTTGAATAATGTTAAAATATTTAAAAAAGTAATTTTCTTTCTTGCTGAAACAAATACAAACGATGTAAAAATCTCCTATGAACATATTGGATATAA
Source organism: uncultured archaeon (assembly GCA_964646355.1). Lineage (GTDB taxonomy): Archaea > Asgardarchaeota > Lokiarchaeia > Helarchaeales > HEL-GB-B > HEL-GB-B. The sequence goes on from CAZYEE010000006.1 coordinate 20,897, forward strand.
ATGGGCTACTTATTCTGAAGCTTTAAAATTGCTTTCTTATGATAACATGAAAAAAATACTCAAAAAAGCCCATAAAAGAATTACAAAGTCATTACTTTATTTTTTAAATTAAATAATAACCCACAACTCAAAATTTTTCAAGAATTTTAAGAATATTAATAAAAAATCCATTAAAATAATTAAAACTATATCTGTATCAAATTATATTCTATAATCTTCGGGTCTTTTGTTTTCAAATAATCAATTATATATCTAAAATCTGCTTTAGTGCTGTCATTGAATAACTGAGCAAATATATCACCCTCATAATTTTTTACAGCGGAATTCGGTAGTCGTGGAGCTTGGTTTATCAAATCATACGACGCAATATCAGCGGCTATCATGTCTTTAGATGCTAAAATTCCTATATCTTGAACAATGCTATGATCATTATATGGAACACAATCACATATTGGTGAAATATCAACAAGGAAATTTATAAATCCAAAATTCTCGGGCCCTTTTGTCTTTAATACCGCCCTAGCACAATCCAAGATTCGTATTTCCGTATCTTTTGCACTACACCATTCCACTTTTATGGCTCTATTTGGACAGATATTCGTGCATCCATTACATTTTGAACACAAATCTTCATTGATGTATTTGTTTTCTAAATTGATCGCATTGGCTGGACATATTTGAACACACTTCCCACATTGATTGCACATATTTTCATCAATTTTGGGAGCCTCACCATGAAAATGGATATTAAATTTGGATCTTTTTGAAACACAGCCCACACCTATATTTTTTATTGCGCCACCCATACCAGCACGTGGGTGCCCTTTTACATGTGCAAGTGAAATAACTTTATCTGCCTCCATTATTGCCCTTCCAATATATACCTTTTTTAACTGCTCACCTTCGTTATATTCTATTTCAATATAATCATCGCCCTTTAATCCATCACTGGGTATCAAGGGTGCTTCACAAGTTTCCCATGTGTATCCATTCTCTCTCGCAATTTTAAGTCTCCCAATTCCCGAATTTCTATCTTGTAATAACCCAAGCCCCGCAGACTCTGTAACAAATGGAATACCGCCTCTTTTTTTAATACTCAATGCAACTTGTCTAACATACATACTTCTAATTGTTTTCATAGTGCCCCTATCACCCCAGTGCATTTTTATAGCCACCAAATCATCGGTCTCTATGAAATCCAGAATCCCACTTCGATCTATTAATTTTGTAAGCTTATTTACTAAACTTAAATTTGAATCAAAAAAGCTTTTTCTACCTGCTTCTACTTCTTTCATATCAATTTCTGCCCTTGAATCCACAAAATATACGTTCTGCATTTTATTCGCCCTACTTTTTATATATCTTTTTTCTTAATTAATTCTATTTTATTATATGTTAATTTTGCATCATTAAACAAACCCAATTCATTCTGAATAGCAGCCAATTTTTCTAAAATTTCTGATAATTTTTTATAATCCTTTTTTATACTATATATATTTTCTAATTCTTTATATACATTAATCGATAGCTCTAAATTGTTAATTTTACTACATATGTTCAGTGCGTCTTCAAAAAACTTTATTGCATTTTGAAAATCATTTTGTAATTGAAACGTTAATGCGGTTCCATAATATGATAATGCCAGATTTGAAAAATCCTTTAACTTATCAAAAATTCCTATTGCCCTTGAGTAGTATTGATGAGCTTGTTCAAATTTTTTCCATAATCTAAATAATTTTCCCATATTCAAATAGATTCTACCCAGAATACGAACATCCATTATTTCATCAGAAATCGATAATGCATTATCAAAACTTGTTAAGGCATTCTCGAACTTCTTTAAACCTATAAGAATTTGTCCTTTAATCAAATATAATTGTAATTTAACGTTTTGGTCTTCTACAAATGGAATTAGTGCTTCTGCATGATCCAAACATTTTAAAGCTTGTTCAAGTTTACCTTGTGTATAATATACTGAGGCTTCTAAATTAAGTGCTATCATTTGACCTTTTACTTCGTTAATTTCTTTAAATATATCAAATGCTTTTTTAATTTGTTCTATAACTGACTCCAGAATGCCTAATTGTAATTTTAATTGAGAAATAAGCAGTATAGTATTTGCAATTGTCAGTTTATCATCGAAGTGTTCTGTTAGTATCTGTAAATCTTCTTCAAGATATGCAAGTCCTTGTTTTTTATCGCCCAATTTTTTAATATAAATATCTGATAACTTGATTAAGATTCTATGAAGTGCCTCATATTCTCCTATCCTTTTTGCAGCCTGGATTGCTTTCTCATAATTATCTATTGCGGTTTTAATTTCTCCCTTTGCAAGTGCATCATTGCCGCTAAGTTCTGAATCATAAAGAATTTTTGAATCTTTAAGAAACATTTCATCATAAGTCGTCTTTATTTTATTGTATTTTTGGAAATCTTCTATCTCTTGTGCAATTTTTAATGCATCTTTTAAAAATCTAACAGATAATCCAAAATTTGAGAGTTGCCGATGGACTAAAGCCATATTATACATATTTCTAATCTGATAATCTTTATTATCGAGTTTTAGGGCAAGCTCTAAGGATTTATTATAATTTTCTAGTGCATCGGCGAATTTATACTGAAAATAATTTACTTTTCCTAATTCTATTAAAAATTTCAAAGCCCATTCTTCATTATTTAAATTTAAAGCTATTTTTAATCCTTCTTTTAATATTTTTTCTGCACCACTATAATCTTTACCGTTTAATTTCGAAATTCCTTCTTCATAATAATCTTTAACATCCATTAAATTCACTTAATATTCTGATCGACTTTTTCAAATTAAAATACAAATTAAAATATAAATTAGAATGTTTTTAATTTTCATTAAACAGAAGAGATACTATTTAATTTAAATTTAACAATCCTTATTTTCAAATACAAATGGATATTGATAAAATTGTAGGAATAAATTTCTTAATTTTTTCGTCTAATTTATTCATTTTTTAAATTAGTGATTCAATCGTTTAAACATCTTTTTATTTCGTTTATAAATTTCTAAAAATTCTTTGAATAATTTATCATAAATCTGTCTATTTTCTTTAATTGGGACATACATGTTAGAATATTGGATATATTTGGGTATTTCTTCAAATGTTAAGTAGCCCAGTCCAACTGAGGCTATAAATGCAGCTCCTTTAGCATTAGCTTGAATTGGATTCTTTACTTGCCTTATTTTTCTATTCAAAACATCGGCAAATATTTGGCACCAGATATCAGAGTTGGCACCACCACCAATCATATTAATAGGTTCCATTTTTCTGTTTCCAATAAACTTTTCAGCCCAAAATAGTATCCATCTTGAATTATAAGCAACACCTTCAAATACTGCTCTTATAATATCCTCTCGTGTTGTTTTTAATGAAATATTATACAATCCACCTCTTACGGAGTGATCCTCAATTGGTGTCCTTTCTCCATAAAGCCAAGGTGTGAAAATAAGATTGTTACTCCCGGCTGGGACTTTTTCAATGATTCTATCAAAAATTTTATAAACATCAGGAAGTTGCTCTTCTTTTAATAGTTCATCCTTGTGATATAAAATGTTATCTCTAAGAAAAGTCAAGCAAGCTCCTGCTGTTTCCTGTTCAGAAACCAATAAATATTTTTCTGGTATAGCAGACGGAATTGATGCCATATTATGGCTTATATCTGTTTTTTTAAATGGAACATGACATACAAGCCAAGATGATGTACCAATATAAATATGGGCATCATAGTCATTGACCGCCCCTGAACCTATTGCAGCAGCTGGAACATCTGGCGCCCCCATAACCACCTTAACATTGCGTTCTAAACCCAGTTCATCGGCTACTTCGTTCTTAATATTTCCAAGAATATCTATTGTGCTTTTTAAAATTGGAAGTTTTTCTTTATCTATACCAAAAATTTTAATCAAACTATCATTATAATGTATATTTTTTAAATCTCTATTATCCGTTACCCAATGCAGAATAATAGAATTATATGAGGCAGCAAATTTTCCAGTGAATTTTAAATTTAAAAAGTCAATACATTCTAAAAATTTATATGTCTTATTATAAATTTCTGGAAACTCATTTTTAATATATAAAATATGTGCAATTGGATCTTTACCTGACATTGCAGGGGCCCCACCCGTTAATTTTAAAAATTTTAAGCCTTTAAGCAATCCATAACCGCTGAGATTGATTAATCTTCCTCTCATTAATTTTCTAATTATTGATTGGCCCCTTGAATCCAGCCAGATCATTGCGCGCATTATGTGCTCCCCGTTTTCATCAACTGGTACCGTACCTGACCATTGACTTGAACAACAGATCGCTATAATATCTTCTGTAGGGATTAGATCCCTATCAATTAATTTTTTAGATGCCTTTATTATAGCGCCCCACCATTCATTTGGATCTTGTTCTGCTCCTCCATTAGGTAAAAGATATAATGGGGTCTCTTGAAAAACAAAATCCAAAACCTCTCCATAAACAGAAACAATCGCAGCTTTTATACCACTCGTGCCATGATCAAATACCAAGATATATTTTGTCTTATTATTTGACATAATTAAAATAATTTTCAAAAAAATCTTAAATCTTTTTAGGAATGAAACTAAAAAGTTTATTTAACCAATAATTCCAATTATATTGATCATTGATCTCTTTAAATACTTGAGAAATTGAGGATATCTATAGTTTGCAAAAATATGAATGTTATTTAATCATTCCATAAATATTATTAATTATTTAATTATTTATAAAAAAAATATATCATAGAATTATAATTTGAGGGTTTAGTTTTCCATTTTATTTTTAAAGATTTTCTAAACTTTATTATTTTATTATTAATGTCCTTATTATAAAAAGGAGATACTGTAAAATACTCTATTTTTTTATCATCTAACCATTTCAAAATTGTAGTCCCTTCATTTATAGCATTTGGATCATAATTTCTATAATAAACATCATGAACACTAATAAGAGTATCTTTTTTCAACTTCGGAAAAATGTTATTGATATACCAGACTGCAAATTCATGACTATGGTCGCTATCCATAAATAAATAGTCAATTTTATCTGGTAACTTATCTAAATTATCCCTTACATCCCCTAAAACAAATGTCCAATTATCTTTAACCAGATCTTTTGGCAAATATGTAAGAACCTTATCAATAATATCAAATGAATATAATTTTCCATGATTATTGTCATTCAACGCATTTAATATCCAGGATGTTGAATAGCCTCCACAAGGTGATATCTCAACCACTGTTTCAGGCTTAAATTCTCTAATTAATAAATACGTTATTTCAGCTTCAATATCATCTAATTGCGGAGACATACCTTTATCCTTAGGTTTAATTATTATACCAACTTTTCTTAGTCCATATTTAACCATTCTGTATATAAAATTGTTTGTATATCTCGGAAACCCTTTTCAAAATATAAATTTCTCTCGTATTTAATTACTTTTTTCAAATCTTCTTCGTATTTTTTATATAGTTCCATAATAAATTCTAATGTGATTTTCTTATTCATAGTATCTCCTGTCCTATGTGGTCCAAAAAATTTAACACATTTTTTAATAAATGGATCTAATTATTACATTCAATAAAGATATTGAATATATTATTTTCTCTTTAAATATATTTTTGAATTTCCTAAAACCAAACAAGATGGTTTTGGAAAGAACATTTTTTAGTTTATCATAAATTTGATTATCAAACCAATTTTTCTAAAAAAAGAGAATTAATAATATAACGACGCAGTAAAACAAGCTAAAAAATTTATAATAAACAAAAATAGATTAAACAAACCATTTTAATACAGTTTCATATGCTTTTAATGTTTCATCAATTACATCATCAGTGTGCGCCATACATGTATAGCCTCTAGAGCCAGCAAGTATATGCACGCCTTGGGTGACCAAAGCCGCACCAAATTCGTCCATTACCTTTTTCCGCTCATTTAATTGATTTAGAAAATCTCTATCAGTCATTCTTAATGCAAGAGGTGCACCTGTTTCTATGTGAAGGATAGATTTATAATTCCAAGCTACAAATGGTAATTCAAATTTTTCAAATAAATCATTTATTCCTTGAATTAACTTATCACCAGCTCGTCCAGCTTTTTCTATAGCATTAGTTCTTGCTATCTCTTTTACTGCATAATAAGTTGCCATAGCAGTTATTGGATTGGCTGCCAGAGTTCCTCCTGTATATGCCTTTTTCTTTATACCTTCTATTCCACCCGCCAGTACTGACATTACATCAGCTCTTCCGCCTATTCCACCACAACTTGGAAATCCATGACCTACGATCTTACCAAAAGTTGTTAGGTCTGGTTTTACTCCAAAATATTCTGCTGCACCACCCAGCGCGAGCCTAAAACCAGTGACTACTTCATCGAATATCAATAAAGCACCATATTCATCACAAATCTCTCTTAAAAATTTGTTCCATCCGGGTTTTACTGGATGGGTACCAGATTCACCACCCAATGGTTCTACAATAACAGCAGCTACTCCTCCTTTTTCTTCCGATTTTTCAAAAGCTTTTCGCATCTTCTTTTCATTATTTGGAGGAACTTCTATTACATGTTTTTGATAATCTTTAGGAATTCCATGAGCTTCTAATGACTTTGTTCCAGGGATATGCATTCCATAAACCATTTCGGAACTCCAGCCGTGATATGAGCCTCCAATTTTAATGATTTTTAATTTTTCAGTATATGTTCTAGCAACTCTAAGAGCCGACATAACTGCTTCAGTACCAGAATTATGGAATCTAAACATCTCAATCCATGGCATATGTTTTTGAATCTCTTTTATTGCCTTTATTTCCCATTCTGATGTTACACCAGTGCCAGGTCCTTTTTCACGTATTAACTCAATTATTGGCTCACAAACAGGTTTATATGCATGTCCAAGAATTATAGGAGCGCCCATCATAAGATAATCAATGTATTGATTACCATCGATATCCCAGAGATAGCAGCCTTCCGCCTTATCCATAGTAATTGGGAATGGCCATTTAAGACTTAAATTATGTTCAAGTCCGCCTGGAATTATTTTTTGAGCCTCTTCATACATCGCTTTTGATTTTTTTCTTTTTTCATCATAATCCTTAACAATCTTTGAAATATACTCTGGAGCAATTTTACGAATAGGTGATTCTATTATAGCCCTTAGACGACGGGTAATTTCCTCATAGTCCATATTTGACATATCTTTCAACAACCTCTTTAATTCTTGTAATTTATATGAAAATATTTATTCATTGATAAAAATGAAATTTTATAATTAAAAATAAAATTCTATAATTAAAAATATTCATTGCCGTGATATATTTTTTTTGAAATATTCAAGGTTTCAAAAATAAGCTTAGAAATTGAGGAGGCTTAAAAAGTTATAATTAAGCTGAATACGTAATTAGACAATAAAATATTATAATTTCAAATCTTAAATAAAAAATATTTCAAATGATAATTTTAAAAGATGGTAAGAATAAATTGAATTTCTCATTATGGTTTTCTAAGTTTTCTTGCAGGCATGCCCATATAAATTGAATATGGTTCCAATTTTTGGTCAATTTCTGTAAGTGAAGCTGCTCCTAGTGTCGTGTGTTCTCCGATTTCAGTACCTGGCATAACTATAGCTTTTGCTCCTACAATTGCACCGTCATGCAGTTTAACCTTTTTCAATATAAAGAGATCGCCATCAATATAGTGAGATAAAACAATACTTCCAAGACCTATCATACAATTATTTCCGGTTTCTATGAACTCTGTGTCTATCCATCCATCATACATAACACTCGACATTCCGCATTTGTTAAATTTAGACCCTGATAAAAAGTTGTAAACAATAAAATCAAGCCAAGGGAAGGCAGAATATCTTATTAATGTAAAGGGTAGCGACCGAATAAAGGCGCGTAAATTCCAATAGAAATAATCTTTTGTTTCACTAATTTTAAAAACACCTTCACGTGGAGGATATATTTTACAAACGATAACAAGCATAATTTTCGCAACCCAAGTGACTAATATAATATACATCCAATAGAGTTCTAATGCAAATATTGGGATCATTAGCCATGCCCACCAAAATGTTATAAGATTAAGATAGCAAATATATCCCCAAAACATGGTAGGGATTGCTGCTAGCCACATTTGCAGTATATATAGAATTATATATTTACTATAAAATAGATTGTTCGTAGTAATTGGTCCTAAATTTACACTAGGTGGTCGTGCTGATGCTATCTTTATCAACTCCTAATCTTTTTCTAAGTATTCTTGTACCTTTAAAATCTTTTTTATATAATGAATTATCAAACCCGGATTTATATACGGTATAATCTTTTAATTTCTCTAACTTAGGAACGCCGGCTCTTGACCGAATTATTGTATACTCTCCAGTTTCTACACCAGGTGCCAGCAAGACATCATGTCCCAGTTGTGTGTGTCTATTAAGTGTTATTCTCTTAATGGTTAACCTGTTCATACCATCGACTAAATGTGATGAGAGGACGCTTCCAATACCAACGATACAATCATCTTCGATATAAATAAATTCTAGACCGATCCACGAGTCATAAATTATGCTGTTTTTGCCAATTTTATAAAGTCCAAAAGTTTTGAACATCCATGGTAATAAAAAATGATATGGGCTCCGATTTATAAGCCATAAAGGGAATTTCTTAACAAATCCTCTAAGATGGTAATGAAATACTGTTTTACTATGGAAATCCCGTTCCATATTTTCTCCTTCAACTGGTTTACACTTCCAATGTGATATAACCAAAACTAACTTGGTTAGATAAACCACACACAATATATATAAAAATAACAATCCTAATATGACTAAAGGTAGAAAAATGAGCCCAATTTGGATACTATAATTAAATATATTCCAATATAAAACCAATAAATAGACTATAGGATAAATTGGGGTAAGTACAATAAAAAAATGTACTGATAAAAATATCCATAGGCTTAAGTCTCTAACCCTAAAATGTAACTTTTTGGTATCCTTACTTTTATCTGACATGGCTACTAGATTTAGTTATTGAAACTATTATTTATAATTTTTTAGGGTTAATCCATCCTTCACAAATTTTGTTAAAATGTCTTTAGAAACAATACCTAACAGTCTTCCGGAGTCGTTTAAAATTACCAAAAGTCTAACACCTTTTTCGAGCATTATTTTAGCTGCATCACCAATTGTAGTTTCTTTAGAAATGAAAACAGGATTTCTTATGCATTCCTCTACTGTTATGGCTCTGATTCTTTCTTCTTGGTGCATATCTGTCGTGGTCTCACGAAAATCAGCGAACGATCTGGCTAGCATTCCTTCCGTTAATATACCATTTATAGAATTTTTGGATCCTACTAATAGATAGCTAACATTTTTTTCAAACATAATGCGTCGTGCATGGATTATTCGATCATCATCTGAAATTATGATGGGATGGTCGTCCATAATATGTTCTACAGTTATCGTGCTTACTTTTTCACAAACCTTAAGAATCTCATTATGCGATACAAATCCCTCCAGACCTTGATTCATTACGGGCACTCCTGTGTATCCGTTTTCGTCCATTACTCTTGCAGCATAATATATTGTATCATCTGGTTTTACCACTATAGGATTAAAAATCATTACACTTGAAACCCTAATAGAGCTTGTCTTAATATTACCAATTTTCTTGGACCCCAATCTATCCAAGATTTCTCTTTCCGTAATTATTCCCTTTAGCTCTTTTTTCTTATCGATACATAATAAGATCGAAGTCTTGATTTTATCCATTAAATTGAGAGCATCAGTTAAAATTCTATCCTTATCAATTGAAAATTTCTTAAAGTCTACATTCATTATTTCTGATATCTTCATTAAATCTCAGTCCTAAAATGCGTTTATTTATTATTATTTAAAAATTCCTATCTACAATCTTCACAGAGAAACTTACCATCCTCAGATTGTTTTAAATCATCGCTCCAAGCTCCACATATTTGGCAATACCCAGTATATGATTCAACAACACATTCCATGTTTTCTTGGACTATTTCTATCTGTTCCTTCAATATTTCTATATAATCTGGAGAATGTTTAAGCACATCAGATGCAGAAATTATGCCGTATATTTTTTCGCCTTCCATAACTACTAATCTTTTAATATCATTATTACTCATTTTCCTCATTGCATCTACTAAAGTATCTTCAGGATCTATTGTAATAAGTGGATAAGACATAACATCTCTGCAAATAATCGAATCTGCCAATCTATTATATTGCACAACTTTTTGAATTATATCATCATTTGTGATAATACCAACTGGATAATTCTTATTATCAATAACAAGTATTGAGCCAATCTCATATTTACTCATTAAAATTGCTGCTTCCTGGATATTTTGATCCAGATATATTGTTTTTACATCTTTTGAACAAACATCTTTTACTAAAATGTCTCTGATCTTTTTTATTTCATTCATCCTAGGTATTCACCGCAATTAAATATCTAATTTGGAGTCATTTTTTTGTAATTAAATTGTACTTTTTTTTTAATATTTTAAATATATAATTATTTTATAATTTATGAATTCTTTGTTTCAATAGTTTTTAGCAAGTAATCGGAATATTGTGGATAAAAAAGGTAGTAAAAACCTTTAATATATACAGATTTTTATTTAAAAACTTATTATCTATTACTAAAATCTCCAAAACTTCCAAAACCTCCTCCACCAGCAAACTTAATTCCCATCACTTTCTGAATTACAAAACTAAAACCAAAACTACTTGTCAGATAATATCCAAAAAAATACAATCCAAATCCACGTGGTGAAATGGGCCTTCCCGATATGAACATACCAAAAATCGGAGCTTCCCATGCATTAAATGGAAAGAATGCTACTATTATACCAGAAAAGAAATAATTCAGTATAAAGAATAATACCATAAACGGGATGATGGTTATTAAGGTTGGCTTGAATCTTTGCCACATCATTTTTGTTCTAATTTTTTCTATATATTTCTGTTTTCTCTTTACTTTTAACATCAGTTTTCTATTTTTTGTTTCATTTGCTTCCTTTTCCATTTTCTTGAATTTTTCAATCTCCTTCTGATATCTTTTTAAACGAGGTATATCCATCATTATCCTTGCTAGTAAACTTGTTCCCGTTACCAACCCTAATGACATGCATAGAATCCAGATGGAATTTATTATATTGATATTATAGGTTTCCCAGATTTCAGGCCAAAGAATATAATGTAAGAATGTATAGGAAACCGTCCATAAGCTAACCCAGCCTAAAATATAAGTCCCAAGCCCCTCCATAAATACCTTTCCTTTTCCACCTAAGGATTCATCCAATTTAAATATATATACCATAATTAACCAATCTATTATTAACATAGCCCATCCAAACGCAACTCCCCATGCTTGAGCATTCGGTAAACCTATTAAAGCATCTAAAATTGTTAATACATTACATACAATTACGTTTCTAATAGCCAAAAGAAACTTGGTATAATAAACCTTCTCTTTTATTTCCATCTGGACGATTCATCCTTTATTTTCATCAAGTTATTTATAATTATTGTAAGAAATTAATAAGGTACCATTTATTAAAATTTTGATTGTTAATATTTTAAAGAACTATTTGATTATTAAAAATGGTGTGAATACTTTTGAAGGATACCATATCATCTTTCGATCTTGCAGCAGTCATTCACGAGATTAAAGACTTATGTATAGGTGCGATTATAAATAATATATATCAAATTGATACAGTATTTATATTTAAACTAAAGACGTATAAAGGTACTATTAATTTGCTTATAGAACCAGCTAGACGAGTTCATACTACAATATATAGGCGCCCCAAACCCAGAATTCCCCCAAATTTCTGTATGACTCTCCGAAAATATTTGAGGAGAAAAGTGATCACAGAGTTTAAACAGTATTTTTTTGATAGAGTATTGATTATTAATGCTGCAAGAAGATACAGAGATCCCGAAACCAATGAAATAAAATATGCTGAAAAAAATAGTTTGATCTGTGAATTATTCAATAGGGGCGAATTAATTTTACTAAATGATCAAAATAAGGTCATAATCTCCACCAGATATAAAACTATGCGGGATAGACGGATTATACCCAATAGAGAGTTTGAATTTGCTCCTGTTCGAGGATTAAATTTGTATGATGTTAAGCTTGAAGAATTTTTGGAATATGCTAAAAATTCAAATAAATCAATAGTGAATTTTCTTGCTTCTGAAGTAGGTATTGGTGGAAAATATGCCGAAGAATGCTGTATAAGATGCGATATCGATAAAATGGTTCCAGTTAAATCTTTAGATATAGAAAAATTAAATGATATATTTCAGATTTTAAAATCTTTTATTAATAAAATTAAAAATAAGGAATTAGAACCTGTTATTCTGCTTGAAAATGATAATATTGTGGGTTTTGAGCCATTTCGATTGAAAATAGATTCTAAATTCCAATTTGTTGAAAAAGAGAATTATAACACAGTATTGGATGAGGTATTTAGTCAAAACGAAAATATTGAAATAGTTGAAGAGGAAATTTCTGAAACAAGAACCAAAATTTCCAAAGAGGAAAAAATTATTCAAGCCCAAAAGGCAGCTATAGAAAAGCTTGAGAAAAAAGCACGAGATTATAAAGAATATGGGGATCTCATTTATCAAAATTTTGATTTGATTCAAAATATTATTAAATCCTTGGAAGATGCAAGAAATAAAGGATATTCGTGGAAAAATATTCAAGAACAAATTGAAAACGCCAAAAAAAACAACACAATTCCCGCAGTTCAATATATTCATTCAATAAAACCAGCTGAAGGTATTATTAATATAAAATTAGACTCAAAAATTATCCCAATTAATATCAGACTCACTCCCCAACAAAATGCCACCGAGTTCTATAATATTTCAAAAAAATCTCGAAAGAAAATAGAAGGCGCAAAAAAAGCCATGCTGAATACCCTAGAAAAACTCAAAAAGTTAAAAGAAACTCAAGAAATTACTCCCAAACAGATACCAAAAATTACTAAAAAACGTACTCCTAAATGGTATGAGAAATTTCATTGGTTCTATTCAAGCGACGGCTATTTAGTAATTGGAGGAAGAGATATTGCAACAAATGATATTATTTATAAAAAATATTTTGAAAAAAATGATATCTTTATTCATGCAGATTTCAGAGGTTCTCCCGCAGTTATAATCAAAAATGGGGAGAATATACCCCAGAAAACCATCCAGGAAGCAGCCCAATTTACTGTAATTTATTCAAGTGCATGGAAATCTAAATATATGAGTGGTGACGCGTTCTGGGTAACTTATGAACAAGTAAGTCAAACACCACCTTCAGGACAATATTTGCCAAAAGGTTCATTTATGATTCGCGGTAAAAAAAATTATTTACGTGGTCTTCCGCTTCTATTGGCTATTGGGCTCGTCCGAGATAATGACTTCTATATCCCAATAGCGGGCCCAGTAGATGCTATTAAGAAACAAACTTCTATTTATATAATAATAAGACCTGGTGATAATAAACGATCTGATGTTGCTAAACAAATAAAAAATTACTTCCTTAAAAAAATAAATAATGAAGAAGAAAAATCTATGGTTCAAAATATCCCTCTTGATGATATAATCCGTCTTCTACCTGGAGATTCTGAAATCGTTGAAAAAAATATTAAATAACCTCTAAATTATTCAAATGAAATTTTATTTATTATAATAAACAAACTTTAGATATAATTAGTAGATTTATCTTTATTATTATAGGAAGAGATGAAAATGGATACTATTTCCGTAATTGATATGCATATTGCTGATGAAAATTCAGAATATTTAGGTGTTCCTAGGATTTTATTAATGGAAAACGCAGGAAATGGTTTAAGCAGAATTATTAATGCTAATTTGAATAAAGAAG
>CAZYEE010000007.1:0-31035 GCA_964646355.1 uncultured archaeon
AAGAATTTCCAAATCTCCTACTATTGAAACAAGTGATGATAAAACTTTTATAGATCTTTCAGAAGTTCTTGAATTAATTCGTGAAGATAAGGGCACCTATATCGACGTTGAAGAAACCAGCCATAGAAGTCTTGTTGAAAAAAAAGTTGAAACCAAGAAAAAAGATAAAAAAACTGAAAAAATGGAGGAAAAATCAATCACGGTTGAAGGCTGGATTAAAAAAATTTTAAAAAATGAAATTATTTTTAGAACAGGCGATGGACAGGAAGTAAGATTTATCTGCAATAGACCTGAACTAATCGCTTTTTGTATCGGCAATATAAATAAACAACTTAGATTTTATTTTGATGTAAAAGCCGCCGAATTAGTTTGTCAGAAGGTAGAAGTTGCAGATTAATAATTCAATAGGATAAAAAAATAATTCTAACTATGTAAAACAAATTTTAAATGAACGCAATAAATTTTGAATAAATAAAATAAAATATATCTAATATTATATATCTCAAATTAAATTTAATAAGATTTATTTTCCAAAAAATGAATCTAATGTTTTACTTTTCTTCTTTTCAGCACTTTTTGTATCCTTAGACCTTTTTCTTTTATCCTCAGTCTTCCTAGTCTTCTTTTGCTCTTTTGATTTGGAAATACCCTCTTTATCTATTTTTTCCTCAGTTTTTAATTGGGCGCTTTTAATAGTGGACTCCGTTCTCATAGTTGGTACTATCTTTTCATCTTTTTTAATATCAGTTTCTCTTTTCTTTGTGATTGATCCCGTTCCAGTTTTTTGGGAAGATTTTTCTTTTTCAGGGGTTCTCTGTCTTGTCTTCCTTTTTCTTGAAATTCCAACTTTAGTGTTATCTATGCGAGATTTAAGCTCTTTATTCCCCATTTTTGATTCGCTTGATGATTTCAATCTAGGCCTATCCAACTCAATTGGTGGAAGTGGACATAGTTCTACCATATCATATTGTTTAAACATATTGGGATCCATATCTAAATTGAATTTATACTCATTTTTTTCTTCGATTGGAACTTTTGGCATAATCGAATAATCTTCTATTTCTATCCAATTGTTTTTAATAGCATAATTTGCAATCCGTCTGGCTGTATCGATATTACATTTCTTAAAAACTTTTAAACTTAATAAATAAACATATTCATCTACTATTAACACATCTCTATTTCTCATTCTGAACGGAATTTTAATTGCTTCAAATATGGAATTGGTATTATCCAATAGAGAGATCACCCTTTTAGTGAATAATAAATGCTTTTAATTTGGTTAATAATAAATTTTACTTAAAAATTTTTAAAGGTTCACTATCTCTATTATACTATGAATATTAAATTAACAAAAAAAGCTCAGGAATTTATCGACCAAAAAAGCTCAGAACTAAAAAAGGATAATGTTCCTGAACCATACGCGATTGGAATACATGGACAGAAATTACGAAGCTGAGGTACTGTTTACATGACCGTAGATGTAATGCTGGACTCAGAGGAAAATTTCCAAAATAAATTCAGGAAATTATCTAATTACAATGGATTTACAATTTATATCGATGAAGTCGCAGAAAAATTGCTTAAAAACAATAATATAATAATCGATGAAGGCGGCTGGTATTTTTATAAAAAATTGACTGTTGTAAATGCCCCGATTGTGCGTCTGTCCAGTAAAAATACATGTTATTTCTGATTCGGAAAGACCTATTATTAAAAACCTCAGATAATAGGTCTAAAATCGATTCGCAATCGATCTCCGAATTAAAAATCTCTCTATTCATTTTTATTAAATTATATCATTTCTTTTATATCAAAAAATAGTTTTATCGTTTTTTCCTAAATCAATATTTCCCAATCATTTTAAAATTTTATTGGTTTCTATATACCACAAATATAAATCAAGTTCAGCCAGATTAAGATCCAATTTTTCGGCCAATTTTTTTAAAATCTCCTCTATTTCTAAATATTTCTTTTTGCTCAATGATCTTGATTTTGGTTTGGAAATTAGTCCAAATTTTGAAAGTAAATCTATTATATGAAAATCGATAATCGCTAATTCTATAAAACCGATATTTCTTAAGAAATGACTTGATTCTTTAAATCCTAAGCCTTTAATATTTTTTGAAAGCCAATCCCGTAATTCATAAGGATCATTATACGAGTTAATTATATCTTTAATTTCTTTCATATATTTTCGTGCTTCTATTATATATTTAGCTCTCGTATTGGGAAATCTGTGCCCAAACTTTTTTAAAGTTGATGCAAGGTCATTATCGTTGATAAAACCATCATCAATATTTTTCTGGATCTCTATGGCACGTTCTGCGTTAAAATTCGCTGTAAGGATACAAAAACATAATTCTTTAAAGATTTCCCTCCATGATGAATTTCTAAGTTTTTTAAATTCATTTATCCTTAACTCAACTTGCTTTCCTACTGGGCCCAGTTTTAGGGTTTCTATTTTATTAAGAAGCTCTTCCATTTTATTAATACACCAAATAATTAAAAAAAATCAAAATTATTTAAAATAAGTTAATAAATAAAAATTTAGAAAAATTAGTAGAAAAATTAAAGGAAAAAATTGAATATACTTCGATTCAATGTTAAATCTTGAGATCTAATAGTTAATAGAATACCATTTATGAACTACGAATCGCTAATTTAATGTCCTCTTTAGTTACAGTTTTTCTTTTAGCATGTTCTGCAATTTTTATAGCTCGTTTTGTTATATCAACTGCCAAATCTTGAAGATGGTCCAGTAATCTCAGCACTGCGTCAGCTGATACTATATCAGCATATGCCTCATTTTTCATCAGCCTTCTTAAAGCTGTTTTGGTTATGACTTTTGTGTCTTCATTACCTTTCTTCGACATCACATTACCCTCAAATTCTTTTCATTTTTTAAATTGACAATTATATAATGGATAAATAAGATGAGATATATAAATCTCTCGGTTCATATTAATAAAAATTTTAAGATGGATTGACAAAAATATTTACAAATTTGCTAAAAAATGAATATGTTTCCGACATAATCCCAATAACTTAAATTATTCTTCGTATATTAAGGTAAATCCATTTATTTTAAAATAAGTCTAAAGTATCTCTTCTTTCGAATATGTATTAGATCCATATTATAGGTTTAGATAGAAATAATAAAATATTTCTGAATTTTTTTTTAATACATAATTATATACCCTTTTCTGGCATAGGATAAATTTTATTTTTTATTGAATAATTTTCTTTACTTAGAATATTCAAATTTCTACTTAAAATCTACTTTAAAACCTCTCAAATACATATATCAACGGATATTTTAAAGGTATATCATCATTTCTTTATTTAAGTCCATTTACAATTAATTTTATAAACAATTGATCTGATATGTTTCTTATTTCACATATACTTTAAAAAAATTTAATAATCTGTTTTGATACATTTTTGGTAAAAAGGATCGAGGTTATCATATTGACGACTAATGAAAATGAAATTAAGGGTAAAGTCTGGGTATTTGGAGACAATATTGATACTGATATAATAATTCCAGGACGGTATTTAACCATAAGGGATATCAATGAGATGGCTACTCATGCTTTTGAACCAATAAATGAAAAATTTTCAAGTGAATTTAAAAAAGGCGACATAATAATTGGTGGAAAAAACTTTGGTTGTGGGTCCAGTAGGGAAGAGGCACCCGCAGTTTTAAAAAGTTTAGGTGTCGCCGCTATAATTGCCGAATCATATGCACGAATCTTTTTTAGAAATGCCATTAACTTGGGAATTCCACTCTTAGAGATAAAAGATATCTCCAAAAAGTTTAAGCAAGGCCAGATTGCACAAGTTAATTTTATTACTGGAATTGTCAAAAATTTAAACACTAATGAGAAATTTCAAGGCACTAAACTACCCGAATTTTTACTTAATATAATAAAAGCAGGTGGAGCTATACCTGCAATAAAAAAGAAGATTAAAAAATAGTTATGTGAGAAAAAATGTCAACTATTGCTGAAAAAATATTAGCTGATCATTGTGAAAAGGATAAAGTTGAACCTGGAGAGATTATTAATGCTACTGTCGATGTGATAATGACTCATGAAATGCTTGGAATGAGGGTAATCGACATTTTTAATGAAATTGGTGTAGAGGAGATAAAAGAACCTGATAAGCTTGTGGTATTATTAGACCATTGGGTCCCTCCAGCCAGTATTGATAGTGCTATTGTGGATAAAAATCAGCGTAAATTTGTTAAAGACCATGGTATTAAAAATTGGTTCGATTGGAATTCTGGCATCTGTCATCAAGTAATTCCTGAAAAAGGATTTGCATGGCCTGGTGCTTTAATTGTTGGAACTGATAGCCATACGTGTACTTATGGTGCATTTGGTGCATTCGCTACGGGTATAGGTTCTACAGATGCAGCAATTCTTCTTGCGACCGGTGAATTGTGGTTTAAAGTTCCTGAAACAATAGTCTTTGATCTAAGGGGTAAATTGAAACCAATGATTTATGGAAAAGATATTATTTTAAAAATCATTAGTGAAATAGGAGTCGAGGGCGCTAACTACAAATCTGTTGAATTTAAGGGTGAAGTCATTTCTAATTTAAGTATTGATAGTCGAATGACAATATGTAATATGGCTATCGAAATGGGCGCAAAAACTGGAATAATTGAACCTGACAATAAAACAATCAGTTGGTTGGAAAATAGAGTTAAAAAATCTTATAAAATAGTCCGAAGTGATCCAGATGCTAATATTGAAAAACTTTACGAGCTAGATCTTTCGGATCTCGAACCACAAGTTGCTAAACCCCATAGCCCTGAAAATTCAGTACCAGTTGGTGAGGTGGCAGGAATTAAAATTGATCAATGCTTTATAGGTAGTTGCACAAATGGTAGATATGAAGACCTCGAAATTGCAGCAAAAATTCTAAAAAATAAAAAAATACATCCAGATACAAGATTAATAATTGTCCCAGCATCAAAAGAAGTTTATTTAAAAGCTTTAGAGAATGACTTAATTAAAATATTTATTGAGGCAGGTGCATTTGTTAATTATTGCAGCTGTGGTCCATGTATAGGCGCATATGGAGTCCTAGCACCAGGTGAAACCTCATTATCATCCTCTAACAGAAATTTTATTGGAAGACAAGGAAGTAAAAAAGCTATGATCTATCTTTCAAATGCAGCAACAGTAGCAGCAAGCGCAATAATGGGCGAGATAACAGATCCACGTACAATTAATATCTAATAAGTTTAACTTAATATTGTTGTTTTTAACTTCGTTATTTATTTAAAATTATTATTATCTCAATAATATTATTAACAATGTCTAAAAAAGAAAGTAAAAAAAGAAAAATGTTTAATAAATGATTTCTTTTCAGAAATCTTATTCTTTAAATACTATGCCAATTTATATTTAACAATCCTGTTATCCACTTTTGATTTAGGTTTCTCTCTTGTTGGTTTAACTTTTTTAATTAATTTTGATTCTAATAAAAGTTTTAAGGCATGTCCCACTGTCCTGCTCGAAAGAAGAGTTTCACTAATAATGTCCTTTCTACTTGTAGCTCCTTTTTTATTCAATACATACAAAATAAATTTTGCAGAAGGAGGTAAATTATAAATATCTCTAAAATTTTTTGAAGAAAGTTCTTTTTCCCAGGTCATTCAATTCACCTATTTAATTAAAAAAGAGATGGTCGGTTTAGTGTCTATAGTTTTGGTATCTATAGTTATGTCATTATTATTTAAAATACTAATAAAATATCTTCTAAATTTCAGTTTGTTTTATTAGATTTATTTCAAATCTCTATTCATTCTTGGTTTAGAATTTTTTAGACCATCTCTTTTCCAAATTTTTTTTCTTAAGTAACAATATAACGCCGTCATATAAAAATATTGCTTATATTTTTCCTTAATAAACATCAATAATGATAATATGAATTCAAAAATAGATTATTTTATATTAAATACAATAATCAATAACTATTATTTTGAATATCCCATATATATAATTAAATATCCAAGATTTAAATCAAGAAAATTCAATGACTAAACTCAAAACTTAAATTTAAACTCAATTTCATCATAAACTCTATTTGAATATCATTTCTACTGGCTATCGAATTGCTAATTAATGAGAATTTTTATCCAAAATTTTCATTATTGATTTTTGACATTTTATTAAAATCTGTTCCGGATAAATAACATTATTTTTTACTTTCAATGATCTCTCTATAAAGGATTCATTCAATACCTACTATAAATATAATTAAAAAATTTATACCAATTTTCAGAAAATATTGATAACTATATATAAAGTGTGAGATTCGATGGCTCAAGAATATGAAAACAATTTAGGATATCCAGATTCGAATTTAGAAATTTTTTCTATGAATTTCAACTCACCAGTTCTAGGGACAATCAATATTGAAAATAAAATGGGGGAATTCAAACTAGATATTGAACAATTAATGGAGGGTTTACTTGTTTGTGGTGATAAATATACAGGCAAATCTTCTATTATAAAACGTTTATTGCTTCAAATAATTGAGGATACTTCATTAAACTGTTTATTATTTGATCTCAATAATGAATATAATAAGTTTCTAGATTCAAAATGGATTAGTCGTGAAACTTGGACAATTGAGTTTGGAAAGGAGAATTTTGCAATAAATCCATTAGAACTCATAATGGACAGGAATGATAAACATTTAATCTCATTGGTTGATATATTTAGGACCGTATTTAATTTAAATATCGAGGAAACTTATATATTAAAAGAATTTATTTCGTCACTGATCCAAGATTCCGAGCGACCAACACTTTCCGATTTATTATTATATCTCGAATTAGAGGATGAAATTGTAAATATTTTTAATAGAGATGTACTTAAAAGATCTATTACACACCTTAAAAATATATTAACAGGATTAACACACGGTCCAATGAAAGATATTGTTGATGTTGAATATACTAATTTTAATATTGAAAATCTCCAGGATTCCCCAATCATTATTAAATTTGATAATCTTGGTAAATCTGCTCAAAATTTTATCCAAAACCTGTATTTTCTGGATCAATTAATTTATAAGGTGAAATCTAAATCTAAAAATCCTCATTTAATGGTATTTGATCCAATTGAAGTAATATCCCCATCACTCTTAAAAATGAGACAAGATATTTGGGATTCAGAAGGTCTTCTAGCTACCATATGCGCCCCTCTAAGGAAAAATAAATTAATTACTGACTTATTTGAAAATTTTGTGATACTACAGATATCTATGGAAGAAGATATCAAACTTATTACTTGTGATCGAATAAGCATTGATGAAAATGAGATTATGACTCTTAATATGGGCGAATCTATTGTAATATTATCTAATTCATATATATATAAAGTAAGTATTGAGGATTTCTATTTTTAAATTAATATGCCCAGTATTCAGAATAATTTATTAAAAAATTTATCTCTTTTTTCCAGAGAAAAATAAACGAAAAATTAAAGAACTTATTATATTATCCGTATTTCAATGGTCTGAGACCTTAAATTAAGTTTAAATAGCGACAACTAAATTATTTAAATTTTTTATCGATTACTATTTATTCAATAAACTATAAAAAATATCCAAAAATTTAATCCGAGTAGATATAAAATGCAAATGGAAAATGAGATTGATGCATTAAACTCTTTGATCACGAGACGAGGATTTATATGGGGCCCATCCCCCGAAATTTATGGTGGTATGGCTGGTTTTTACGAATTCGGTCCAGCCGGGACACTTTTAAAGAATAATATAATCAAAGTATTTAGAAGAATTCTATTAATAGAAAATTTTGCTGAAATTGAGTGCCCAAATATAATGCCCCGAATAGTCTGGAAGGCGTCAGGGCATCTAGACAGATTTATCGATCCAATCACTACATGTGTTAAATGTAGTTCTGTATTCAGAGTTGATAAATTAATAAAAGAATTATTACCAGAAGAATCTCCAGATGGGCTCTCATTTAAAGAGCTAGAAGAGATTCTGGTCAAAAAAAATCTAAAATGTCCCAATTGTGGTGGAGATCTTGGTCCCGTTGGGCCCTATAATCTAATGTTAAAAATTATGATCGCAGGAAATAAAGAGGCATATCTAAGACCTGAAACAGCAACAACTACTTATCTTCCTTTTAAAAGACTATACCGAGATTTCAGACAAAAATTACCTATAAAAATTTATCAATTAGGAAAAGCTTATCGAAACGAGATATCGCCACGCCAAGGTTTGATTAGACTCAGAGAATTTTATCAATTAGAATGCCAAATTTTTTTAACTGAAGAACAAGAATTTGATTTTGAAGGTTATAATAGACTTAAAGATGTTAAAATTCCATTATTACCCTGGAAATTCCAAGCTGAAAAAAAGTTTGAACCTTTATGGATAAGTATAGAATCTGCATACAATGAAAAATTTTTGAAAAAACCTGCATATGCTTATTGTCTCGCTCTTGCTTATAATATAGCTAGAGAACTGGGCTTTAAAGATGAAAATATTCGATTCAGGCAACATTCAGATCAAGAAAAAGCTCATTACGCGGATGATGCATGGGATCTTGAAATAAATACAAAACAATATGGGTGGATAGAAATCTGCGGCGTTCATGATCGGACAAATTACGATCTGAAAAAACATCAAGAATACTCAAAAGAGAATCTCAGTATAAAAATAGATAAAAAACCAATAATCCCGCAAATTTTAGAGATAGCTTTTGGGATTGAAAGACCTGTTTACGCAATAATTGATCAATCGTTCAGTATTGATAAAAAATATGATCGCATTTTACTTAAATTACCAAAACATTTAGCTCCTATTAGGGTTGCTGTATTCCCACTCATTAAAAAAGAAAAGCAACAAGTTCTAATGGCAAAAGAAATAGTAAATAACCTCCTTCATAAAGGTATTTACTGCGATTATGATGATTCAGGTGCTATTGGCAGGCGATACCGACGCCATGACGAATTGGGAACTCCATATGCAATAACTGTGGATTATGAATCTGTGGAAAATAAGACCGTAACTCTAAGAGATAGAGATACAACAGAACAAATTAGAATTAAAATTGAAGATATTTATTCATATATAAAAACAAAATATGATTAGATAAATATTTTTTAGCTTTCATTTTATATATTCTTTTGTTTAATTTATTGAATTAAGTAATTATCCAGCTATATCTTTTAATTATTAAGGCTATTTAATTGCTCAATTAAGATATTACCTTCTTGAATTGGATCTGCCTCCTCAATAGCAGAAGCAAAGATTTCCATCCAATCAAAATTGGAATTATAATTTACTCTACCTGTAATTACTATTTCTTTGCCAAGTAATTGGTCTTTCATCATAACAAGTGGAGCTTCTCCAAAACATTTCTGTTCCATAACTTTTCTTGTTGCAATTACATCCAAGCCTAATAGATCTTCAGCCAGAGATCCAGCAACCGTTACTCGTACATTTCCAGTCCCATCATCCAATATGAATGACCATAGCATTCTATCTACTTTTTTATCAATTTTACCGCACTTAGGACAGATCCAATTTCCAGAACCATCAGAATTAACCTTTTTAAAACAAATTGGGCATGCGTCATATAAAGGTCTTCTCATAATTATATTTACAATAGCACCCCTTATTTGGACATAATCTCCGTTTTTTAGATCTATAATATTTTTTCTCTCAATCCTATCTGAATTAAAACTATTTGAAATATCATTATCTAAATTGATTCTTTGGATCTCTTCGTCTAATTCTTTAATTTCTCCAAATTTTCCCGTACTTAAACTTATAGTTCCTCTAAATTCGTTTATGTATCCATTTATTACTTGATATGTTTTTCCTTCTTTAATTTTTTCAATATCTTCGTTCCACGCAGTTAATTTAATACATCCTGTTTCATCCGCAACAAGAAAATCTGCAACTTTATATTTATCACCACTTTTTGAAATTATCTCCCGCTCATCAACTTTTTCTATAACCTTAAACTTGACATTAACATTTCTACTCGATACATTTAATTCATTAATTTTAAAATCAATACCCTTTGCCCTATTTAAATCCATAAAATTAGGAATTCTTGAAATTACTGTATTAATATGTGCACGAACCTCCAAATTTCCCAAATCAGATTGTGTTACATTTACATCAGTTAACTTGATGGAATCACCTACTTTGTAATTCAAGATATCATCTGCCTTTTCATTCCAAATGGAACATCTAATTGAACCCGTTTCATCTCGTATAATTAATGGAATGACTTGCCCATAACTACCATCTTTTCTTTGAAATGTTTTAATCTCACCGATCCAGCTAATTACTCCTCTAATATTGATACCTCTCATCCCATCCTTTAATTGATTAATATTATAAACATCAATTTTATCTGGAATAAATTCTGAAAGAGATTCTGGTGGATCATCAATTCTACTTCTACTTCCAATATGAATCTCCAATCCATTTTGTCCAGATCTCAATTTTGCATTTTCAATATAGATTGGCATTCCCTCTTCTATTTGATGTGTCTCAATAATTTCAGTCTGATTATCCCATAATACTACCCTAATTTGTCCAGTTTTATCCTCAAGAATAAAACTACCTACTCTTCCCTCTTTATTATCTTTTTTACGAATAAATGTCTTGACATTAAAAACTTTACTAACTCTACCTACTAAATTAACAATCGTCTTACTTACATCTAAATCCTTAATCTGAATAATCGGTCTTTTAGAAGACCCTAATTTTAAATCTAGGTCAATCGAAAAATCTTTTGCAATTAAATATGCTGCTCCTTCATCGGTCATCAGTCCATCCATTTCTTCCTTTTTTTCGTTGATCTTTTTCATTAATTCGTTTCGACTCAATCCTGTCTTTTCTATTAATAGTCGGATTGTATCTTCTAAATTCATTGCTAAACACTTCCAAATGATAATATTTCAAGGTCAATTATATAATTTTGTTTTTTAATAAAACCTATTTTAACACATTATTTCAAAATAATTATTAATCAAAAAAAATAATTATATAACAATGGGCGTCTTAGGTATTCGGATTCAAACAAGAAGTGGATTACCAATTTATATTAAAAATTGGTCAGAAGAGAAATTAAAGGGTTTTGGAGAACAGGATCAGACTCTGCAAGCTGGTTTTATGACCGCGATTCTGTCCTTCGCTGAAAGTATGCATAATAAAATAGGTTTTATACGTTTTTATCCGGATACCAATGATAATGAACTAGTTCAAGAAAAAATTTATGGAATTGATGCTTTAATTGCTATTCGAAATGAAATAATTTTCATTGTATTTCTCGAACCTTATATTTTTAAACAAAAATTTGAACTAAAAATTGATTGGATCTATGAGCATGTTATTGATAAATACCTTACCAAGATAGAAACAGGAGAAAAAATTAATTTTACAACAGAAGAGGAAGAATTTATTGAAAATATTTTATTTGACAAAATGGCAAGAGAGTTTATTAATAAAATCAAGAAAAAATTGGAAAAAACAATAAAAAAATCGATAATTAAACAGTTTCCTCATGAAAATATTTTTGGACTTGCTATTTGTTCTTTTGATAATTCTATTTTATTTACCTATCTAATTTCTAAAGAAGAACTTGAAGAATATCTTAATAATATGGGCCTTCTTACCGAGATTAAAGAATGGAAATGTCAATACAAACCTATTTGGATACCAAACAAAGATCCAGTTCTTGTTTCTGTTATCAACTCAGCAATGCAAGTACCTATTATTCCTGAAATTGATAGCTCTAATTTAAAAATACCCTATTATTATTATCTCGTTTCAGATCAAGATGCACTTCTGGGCCCCCTCACCGAAAAATTACTCTTTTATATAAATCCATTTTTCTTAGAAGTATTGAAGTAGAATTAAAAATTATTAAAATAGTTATAGATTTAAATTTTATAATGAAATAAATCGCAAATGATTGTATGTTCTATTTATTTAAAGAAAATTCATAAACCTTAATTAATAATAATAAATTTTTTAAATTATGAGTTTTAGAAATGATAGGTTATAAAAATTTATAAAATATTTCCATTCTAAATATTCAAATTAATTTAATTATATTTATTAATGGCTTGAATAAGGTGAAATCTAAATGTATAAGTGCAAAAAATGTGGAAAACCATATGAACAAAAATTAACGTCTCGAAGTGATCCCGATATTTGTCCGCATTGTGGCTGGGCTCAATGGGATCCAACTGGCATTTATAATAAAGACTGGAAACCTCCCAAATGGTTAAAAAAGAAATCAAAATAAAAAATACGATAACTTTTTTATTGACTTGTTATAAATCCATTAAAAATTTGTTAAAGATTTATCATGTTCATTCATTATTCGTAATTAGCATGTCCCTCTTTAAGTGCTTCTTCTGTAATCCCAATGTAATCACATATTGCAGCATATATTGATTCAAAAAATAGACAGCTGTTAAGCTCAAACTGAAAACCTTCTGGCGCAAAATCTGCATGCTGTCCTTCCCATTGATGTTCTTCCCATGATCCCTCTCTTGTCCCAATACGCCCCTCTAACCTTATCTTATTATCAATATTTTCCCAAAACTCATGATCAAGTGGTGCTGATGAAACTCCAACTGTTATACATCCATTCTTACTAAGTTCCTTCACCTTTTTTGCTGTATTTGCAATTCCTCCAGAACCCGAAACTAATATTGCTATTTGACCAGGTTTTACAGGCCTATTTTTGGGTGCATATCTAAGAATTGACGTAATGTAACCTTTTGGCATCTGCCGGAGGCGCATTTCAAATGGTGCAATAACTACATTGAAAATTTTACCTCTACCATACAAATGTACTGTGTGATTTGAGTAATAAAATAAAATCATGTTTGCAATAAACGCCTTTATATGATCTGAATGTTGATTTATACAATTATTAATATGCTCATTTGCCTTTGTCAATAGCGTTTCATATACCGATCTTATGTATTTTATTGCATTTTTATAATCTTTATCGGAGAATTCTCCATCTTTATTTGATTTACTTATAATATAATTCAATCCAGCTCCTATAATCTCCCAAAATATCATTTGAGTACATTCAGAAGTAGTACCTAATGGAGTAAAAACCTTATCTTTTCCTCCAAATTTTTCCAATAAAGCTGTTTCATTATGTTTATCTGGTATTTTAATGATATATTCAGTTGGACCTTCTGTTACTGGTGATTTTTCATTTGCAGTAGCTACAACGATTTTACAGCCAATTGCTCTTGAATAATTAACCTTGTTTACTACGTATAATGTTTTACCTGAAGTACTTATTGCAATTATAACATCATCTTTCTCAATTTTACTTTTAGGGCCCGCAGGGCCCGCTATTTCCTTACTAGAATACGGGAAATCTATATTAAATCCAAGTTGAGATAGTCGCATGGCGGCAGTTTTTGCCCCCATAAATAAACTACGTCCAACTGCAGCAAATATAACCTTATTTTTGCCCCCAAACTCTGGATGACAGTTTTTAATTAGAAATTTTAGAAAATCTTGCAAAAGATCTTCTTGGTTATCAAATACATAATCTAAATTCGCTTTTATTTGTTCAATTAAATATTGCCAAGTTCTATTAAATACTTGAAAAGTTGAATTAAACTTGTGTTCATTAATGGGTACCTTTATTGTAAGCATTTAAACACCTAACAATAAAATATGTAAATTATTTTTTATAATTTTCTTAATTAAATCCTTTATATATTTAAATAATGCAAATAAACGCATTATAATTTTTTATCGAGTATATAATGTTTTTTAAAATAAAAAATAAAAAAAATAGTGGAAATTATTTTTCTATTATATATTTCACGTGAAGAATGTTGATAAAAATATATTTTCCATCTTTCACAATAGTAAGGACTTTATCAGCACAAGCAACAACTGTACCCTCAAATTTTTCGTCCTTCGACAAAGATACTTCGATATCCTTATTCAGCAAATGTTCACTTACAAATTTATCAATCATATAAATAACCTCAACCTTTTTTTGTTATTTTTAATCATTTGTATTATTAAATAAAAAAATATACCCCTACTTGTTATTATTTATTAAAATATATGAAATTTTTATTTATATACTTCAAATAAAAAAATATAATATCCAAATATTTTTAAATATAAATGTATAAAAAAAGATATTTATTGAAATATTGTCTATCTGTGATTTTTATTCAAATTTTTTGGATTTAAGTTTAGCCTTTACCGATTTTTATATTGATACTTGATTGTGTTTCTCTTTTTTGCTATCATAATCAATTGAATTAAGAATATTATTGCAATAATTATAATAATGTTGAATCCAGGAATTTTGGATTGTGTTGTAATCATAGGATGACTATTAGGGTCTGTAGGATCAGTTCCTTCTTGAACCTCTGTCCAATCCGAATATCCATCATTATCGGTATCTACCTTATGAGGATCAGTACCAATTTGATATTCTTGAAGATTTGTTAAATTATCAGAATCGTAATCTTGATAACTATCATTCAAAGTGGGATTTAATGTATTATTGACTTCCCATCCATCCGGCATCAGATCTCCATCTGTATCCTGATTTAATGGATCCGTACCTCGTGATATTTCATCACCATCTTTTAATCCATCATTATCGGAATCTGGATTTGTCGGGTAAGTTCCATAAGTAAAAAGTTCGTTATAATCACTGATATTATCGCCATCTGAATCTTGACTGTTTGGATTAGTATAGGATTGATACATTTCATATCCATTGGATAATTGATCTCCATCGGTATCATTGAAATCAAATAAATATGCATACCCGTCGTTGCCTCCACCGATTAAATGCATACCATCATCGGATAAATCTATAGAATATAAATCACCATTTGTTGTATAGGACCAAATTGGATTTGAGCTAGCACTACTAAAATAATATATTTTATTATCATAGCTTCCTGCAGCTAAATATTGACCGTTTGAAGAAATATCAACCGAGTCCACCCTATTGCCAGTCGAATAGTTCCAAACAGAAGTGAAATATATTCTATTAAAGAAAGCTACCTTTCCTGAAATAGTTCCAGCAACAGAATATTGACCATCACTTGATATAGCCACGGAACAAATAGCTTCTCCAAGTTTATACAACCGAATAGGTGTAGAACTATTTCTATTAAAGAGATATACATGAAAATCATTTCCACCCGCTACAATATATGAACCATCTGAGGATATTGCCACTGAATTTATGTCATTTCCTGTCGAATAATACCACATTGGATTTCCGCTTGTCTTGTTAAATAAATAAACTTTATTATCTCTCCCTCCAGCTACGATAAAATCACCAGAATAGCTGATAGAAACTGAATAAATCCATCCGAGTGTAGCATTATACCAAATTGGAGTTGAGCTAGTTCTACTGAAAAAGTAAACTAAATTATCATAGCATCCCGCAACTATGTAATTTCCATTCCCTGAAATTGCAACTGATTTAACGTTGCCTAACGCATGATAAGACCAAATTGGCGATGAACTTGATCGATGAAATACATATATATTGTCATCAGCGCTGCCAACTACTATATAATCTCCAGTTGCTGATATATCTACATCCAATATCGTGTCTCCCGCTGTAAAAGACCAGATTGGCGTAGGGTTTGAGCTATTAAATAAATATGTTTTATTATTACTGCATCCAATTACAATATATTGAAGATTATCTGAAATTGCAACAGCATTTATATCATAACCTACATTATAAGACCAGTTAATGCATTTTGTTGGATATGCAGACGATGGTTTTAATGATGTAATTAATACTATTGAAGTAATAATTGCTAAAAGGGGTAAAATGGTCTTATATTTAATAATCTTCATTTATAATTTACACCTCACTTATTAATTTTATAATTATAAATATTTTTAGATTTAAATATGTTTTTGAGAATTACATCTAAATCTCATTATATCTTTTATCTAATATTTAGATATGAAAATATAATTTCAACAAATTGAAAAATCATTTTTCCCCTCATTTTAAAATTCTAAAGTGGTTCTTTATTTTAAAAAATAAGAATAACATTGACTCAAATTACCATTATAGATTTTAATAAATAATTTAAATAATAAGATTTTTATTAAAACATTTTAATTAACAAAATAAATTACGATTAACAAAATAAATTACGATTTTAAAAAATTTATCTGATTCAAACAATAAATCTGGTGTAAATTGATGACAAAGGAACTGAAACTCTTTCAAATAAATGGAAAATACCGAAAGGAAAAAAATGAATATAATTTTAGTCAAAATGTTTCGGCTTATTCCGAGAAACACGCAATAGAAAAAGTATATTCTATAATTGGATCTCGTCATAAAGTTAAAAGATATAATATAAAAATTTTAGAAGTGAAAAAAATTGAGCAAAGCGCCCTCCAATAATGAAAGTCCTCAGGACACTTATTTAAGAATATCTGTGGCACTAAAAAATTTAGAAGAGCAAGTGCCAATGGTTCAAGATCAACTGAATCTTATTTATAATAACATAGAATCATATGAAATGGCAAGACAGACCATTGAAAGTCTTAAAGATTTAGATAAAGACGCAGAGATAATGGTTCCTATTGCAAATTTAATTATAATGAAAGTTAAAGTTCAAGATCCTAATAAATATCTCGTGAATATCGGAAATGATATTTCCTTGGTGAAAAATGCTGAAGATACCATTAAATACATAGATAAAAATATCGATTTGCTTAATAATATGCGTCAACAGTTGGAACGAGATTTTCAAGAATTAATGACCCAAATTCAAGCACTTCAACAAAAACGAAATGAATTACTGAAGATGATATCTGGTCAATCTGGTGGACAAATTCCAGGTGGATAATTAAAAGCAAGATATTTTTGAAAAGAAATTTCCATTTTTTATTAGTACAATATATTTTTTATTTTATTTTTGAGGAAATGGATAATATGTTTGATAAATTTAAAAATGCAATTAAAAATTTCACCACAAAAATTACTACAAAAACCCTAACAGAGGAGGCGCTTGAAAAACAATTACTAAATTTTCAATCAGAATTGGTAGGTCTCGACATTGCAATTGAAGCTGTAGAAGCGATCTGTAATTATATTAAACAAGAATTTACCGGAGAACAAATGAGCCGATTCTCAAGGAAGAAAACTTATGTATATAATATTTTACGCCAATCTATTGTAAATATCCTAAATACAGCTGAAAATAAAGAACTTGATATTTTAAAGATTTGTGAGGAGAAAAAAAAGGAAGACAGTCCTGCTGTTTTTTTATTTTTAGGAATAAATGGCCAGGGTAAGACTACTACTATTGCGAAAATCGCTTATTTACTAAAAAAGCACAATTATTCAGTTGTTCTAGCCGCAGCAGATACTTTCAGAGCAGGCGCAATTGAACAATTACAAAAGCACGCCGAAAAACTAAATGTAAGACTTATCAAACACGATTATAAAACAGATGCTGCAAGTGTTGCATATGATGCAATCGATCATGCGGAAGCCAAACATGTTAATGCAGTGCTAATTGACACCGCAGGACGAATGGAAACAAATCAGAATTTAATACGCGAACTGGAAAAAATCATCAGAGTTTCAGAACCTACCTTAAAAATATTCGTGGGTAGCCTATTATCTGGTAATACAGCATATCAACAAGCCAAAATCTTTAATGAAAAAGTAGGAATTGATTGCTCAATTCTTACAATGGCTGATGCCGATATTAAAGGTGGCGCTGCAGTTTCGGTAGTCTATTCCACAAAAAGACCAATTATCTATCTAGGAACAGGTCAATCTTATGATGATTTAATGCCGTTTAATGCCGATTATTTTATAAATTTATTATTTCCAAAATCATAAGTTTATTTTTCAAAATAATCAACTTATGGAGTTCGTAAATGCCTGATATTATATTCTCATCGAAAGATACTGCAAGTAAAACTATTTTTAAACAAATTACAGAAAATTATGAATTTGAAGAATCAGACGAAAAATTCGAGCACAACAAGGTTTTTATAAAAAATAATGTTCGGCTCATAACCACAAACAGACGATTAATTTTTTGTAATCATCTTGATATTCTAAAAAGCGATTTATTAATTTTTGCAAGTAAACACAAGTCTGAATCTGGGAGACCATCGTTGTTAGTCCACTGTACCGGCAATTGGGGAGATTCAGCAGATTTCGGTGGCAGACCTAAAGAAATTGCAATGTCTTCAGGATCAGCAATAAAAGTTGCTCTAATTGAATTATTTAGACAGAAGGAAATATTGGGATTACATGATTTTGATGTGAATCTTGAAGTCACACATCATGGACCAACTGAACTCAACACGCCACTAGTTTTTATAGAATTGGGAAGTACAGCCAAAGATTGGGAAAATAATATTGGTGGACTCGCAGTCGCACATGCAATAATGAAAGTAGCAACGTCCAAAGAAGTATTTAATTGTTATATTGGAATAGGCGGACCTCATTATTCAAATAAATTTGCCTCAATAGTCGCAAATCCTAATAAAAATTTTACAATCTCTCATATAATTCCAAAATATATGTTAGATTATGTAGATGAAAGTATCCTAAGACAATGCATAACACGGACTAAAGAAAAAATAGAAGGTTTTGTATTTGATTGGAAGGGAATGAATGCTGTTCAAAGGAATAAAATTATAAATTTAATACAATTATTAAATTATGACTATAAAAGAATTAGGGATTTCAAATAAAAATTTAGAGTTCGAATAATTATTTCTAAAATAGTGTTTAATAGTATTTTTTCATATATATCAAAGAATTTTACTTAGTTTGACATTTAAACTTATATTTTCTATGATTATTTTATGATAAAATTTCTAATTTTTTGTTTTTATAATGAATGATTATATATTTTACCTTCCTTAAAGTCGTATTTTATTAAATATGGGTGCCCATTTTTACATCTATGTTTTTTTTGCAGAAATAAATTTCCTGTAAATTTGTCCATCTTTACTTCCATAAAATCTAGCAAAAACACATCTCCACAAATTGGGCACGAAGATTTATCTCTAAATGAATAAATTTTATTCATTTTATTCTCTGGTATTATATTTAATGGTATAATATAGTTAATCCTACTTAAAATAGTATCACTAGAAGCGAACCTCCTTGGAATTAGCCCAGCAGACCACGGATCAATTAATTTAGTACGCAACTTGATCTGCGCCATGCTATTATATGTCCACCACTTAAAAATAGTTTCTGGTTTAAGTGGTATAAACCTTGGCTTGAATAATCTACCAAAAGATCCCAGCTTATTTGTCAATCCATGATCCGGTAAAAAAATTGTAATAATCAAATCTTTATTTTGTAAATCTCTAAATGGACCCAATTTTTTTGAAAAATGATGTCCGTCATCGATTACTACATATTTTACATTTTTTTGAAAATCCAAATAAATATAAAATGGATGAAAATCGTGTATATGATATGGAAATTTCTGTTTTTTATAAAAAATAATATTTTGAATACATATTTCTTTTTTTTCATGCGACTTTATTATTCTATAATAAATTCCCTCTTCCTTAGATTGTGGAGGACCACATAACAAGAATTTTAATTTTATAGATAAATTTTTGAAATTATAATCATTCACAAATTTTTCATCATAAAATACACTGTAATTTTCATTTACATAGCAAAATTGGGCAATATTTTCAGATAACTTCATTGTTGATACTTTTTAACCTCATCTGTTTTATCTAAAAGGATATTTCCGCAATATATACAGTTGTATTCTCTTTTAAATTCAACTTTATACCATTGATTACAATTCGGACAATAATAATAATAAATATTTTCTTTTAAGATGGGTTCGGGATATGTTTTATTATTTTTAATCTCATCATATTCGATTTGCCCCTCATTTATTTCTAAAGAAGGTACTTCTGATTTCAAGAATTCTTCTTTTTTTGGTTCTTCTTTTTTTAATTCTTCCTTCCCTACATATATATCCTCTTGCTTTGTAGTCTGGAGTTTTAATGAATCATCCTTTTCGATCTTAAATATCTCTCTTATTATATCTATCGTACCTTTAAATCTATTAACTTCACCAGTCCAATTTTTTAATTCATTTTCATAACGTTTCAAGAACTTCTTATTAAACTCTTTAAGTTTATCACGAACTTGAGGGACATTGGTCTCAGAAATAAGTATCGTAGAAAATAATTCGTCATTTTCGATTAAAATAAAAAGATTTTCTTTTACAATTTCCTTAATATTAGTAAGATTCCCAGTAGCTTCTTTAATTACATCACATATGGCAGATAAACTACTGGTAAATAAATCACTATCAATTTTTTGCTCCCGAAAAATATACTCAAAAATGGTAGTTCCATTTTTGTATTGGATGAAAAAAGAGTGATAATATTTAATCAAATCCCTATCGTCATATTTCTTTTCTTGTTGTAAAATTTTATGCTTCACATCTTTTAATTGCTTGGTCTTTTGAAATTTTTGGGAATAATAATAGACTTTTTGATCCATTCTAGCCAAAATAAATACTAATTTATTGTTATCCTTTTTTAAATAATAAGTCGGGCAATCTTTTATTTCAACTTCTTTTTCAATCTGCCAACCATTATGTTTTAAATCAGTAATTAAATTATCAGCACATTTATCTATGGAAATTTCTTGAAATACTTTTTTCTCACAAACCAAATTTTTGAGCTCATTTTGGGAAAAGAAATCTCGAGTAATTGGGCTATATTTAATATATCTGTCCAAAACATTAAATAATAAGTATTCCGGTATTCTTTCAAAAATGGCTGGGCTAATTTGGAATCACTCTCGGTTTTTTTATAAAAAATTAATGTTAATAATATTTTTCATCTACTAATTTTTTATTTTCCTTTACCAATTTTTGGTGCTCGTTCGACCTCCATTTCAAATGTCGTATAAAAGTACATACTATTTTCAATTATAGGTGGGCTAAATCCTGCTCGGACAAAAGAATTCTTAAAAGCAGTATATTCAGGATATCCTATAAAGGTCTTATCAGCAGATAATAATAATTCAGCAGGAGTTATAGCTTCTGAATCTTTAATTGGCTGTAAACCAACAATTTTAGCATTAGTTTTAAGTAAATTTCTAATATTATAAAGAATATCCGCCATTTGGTCATCTGTATAAGTATTAAAAAATAAATTGAAAAATCCGCCGTCCGCTTTTATATCCAGATCAATGAATTCTTTTTCATTTAAAAAATCTATTGCAATAAATTCAACTTTATCTCCTACTCCTCTAGCAAGACAATTTTCATATGCCAGTTCAATCATAATTTCATTTGATTCAAGTGCATATACTTTTATTGGATCTAAATACTCAATAAGATTTATAGTAGACCATCCAGTCTTACATCCTATATCTAAAATAATTGCATTTTTTGGAAGTTCCCCCCTTGTTATAGCTTGATATCTTAGATAATTATAAAATTCGGTTTCGGATAATGTATCCCAGATGACCAGTTCTGGATCTCGGTGCGAATCTTGACCTCTAAGAACTGATGGAAGACGTTGTGCATAATTACTTAAGATTCCAAATAATGGTAATGCTTTTTCCTGAACCATTTTTTGGGCTCGTGCTTCCTCCTCTACTACTATTTTACCCTTAATTTTTTCAGGTTTATCTACCCATTTAAACTTACCCCCCTCTTTTATTATAATATTTTCTGACTCCAAAAATGATAGAAAAGCTTCAGCTAATCTTAAATTCTTATATCCTTTAGCTTCAACAATCTGAACGAATGATTTTCCCCCTTTGTCTAAAAGCTTATCTAATTCTTCCTTTTTTGCTAATTGCTTAAAAAATGTTTTCATTAGCCATTTTAGGCCTTGAGACACTGCGTATATATCGAAGTCGTCCATTCTAATCAATTCTTAAGTTATTTTTATTATTATCATATATTGAAATTGTTTTTAGTAAATTTATTAATTTGAAGTTCCTTAACTTTATAAGGATAATGGAATGCTGTTCCCTATCCAAATTAACTCTACTATTTCAATTATATATAATTTCTTTTACGAAAACTACTATACAAATTCATTAATTTTGTGAAAAATACAAATCACATCCATATGTTAACCAAGCCACGTACTCTTAAAGTCCGTAAAATTGCCATAATGATATTGATGTCCAAACCTAAGGAATTTGCTATTTCAACTGCATTCTTTTTATCTTGGTAGATTTCGTTTAAAATCATATCACAATATTCAATAGGGATCCTTAGCTTATTGATAAATAGTCCAAAACCTCTTGAATTCCTCAATAATGTATTGTATAAATTTATTCCTCTATCATCTATAGAGAAATAAAATGTATCTGGGCTCTCTATCAGTGTAACAAGTGGTGGTGGCGGTGTTTTTTTCAATATGCCTTGAAGTTTTGATTCAATAATAGCACCTATTCCATCCAATTCTCGTAAATTGCCCCTCCATGTTTTTAAAAACTCTCCGTATACTCGTATTATTTCTGCGAGAATATCTTCCAAAATAGACCTTAATTCGTCCATTTCTTCTACATTTTTTGTATTACATACAAGAGCAATAACTAAGTCTGGGCTATATGCCATCAGAACTTTTGAGTCTCCTTTTTCAATTACTTTTAATGGTTCTGAAGATGGTAAGACCTCTTTACTAAAATTATCTATTGCAGTCAAAAACGCTGTTATTAAATCTTGATCTATTTGAACAACCCCAAATCTCTTATGAAATAATGTTTGTCCTCCTTTATATATCAAATATAAGTCATATAAATTCATTTTTAATTATCTCCCTGCTAGTTATTTGAAATGTGATCGCACCATCTTTAAATTATATCTAATTATATTTTTCATATCTATTTTCTGATGTTTTATTATGATTTTATAATAATTTATTATAGTATAATAAATTAAGCATATAAAAATGATTCTAGTATTTAAAATAATGTAAATATTTACCGTCTTCTATTATAATTATATTTTTTGGGATAATTATACTTTAAATATCTTTAAAATAAAAGATAATGATAATTTTTATAAATATTTGAATAACTCTTAAATTTAAAGTTAGTAATATTAGAATTAAATATATTTAAAAATTTGTTAGACATAATTAAATTTTAATTATATTATATCTATTTAGAAATTGACAAAAATTTGTAAGGAGCATTATTTACAATGCAAAACGTTATAGTTGAAGGATTATTACTAATAATTCCAATAGTTGCATTTATGATTGGATTCTTAATAGTTTGGGTTCAACAAAAGGTGAAAGGGATCAATGAAGTAGTTGATGCAATAGTTACCAGTTTCTTAGATGAGCGAGGCTTTAAACTTGCTGATTTAGAAAAAAAGGTAAATTTACCAGAACCAGTAATAACAAATGCACTCAATCGTTTACATAGATCTGGTCTATTGATAAAAAGAGGTGCTTGGTATAAGCTAAATGACCCTCTGGTCTTTTTATCCGAAAAAGATATGATTAGGGCTAGTAGATTAACTAGAGATGATAATATTCTATATGCAGCTTATCAAAACCCATTCTTATCTCATATAGAATTTCTATTAGTTTATGGATTCGTTTTAGGTACCATAATTTTTGCACTGGTAATCTTCCTTGTTCCTGGATCAAAAGAGTGGATGATCAATCTTATTCAATCATCTACAGGACAAACACCTACAGATCTGGATATTGGTGCCCTGCTCCTATATATCATTATGGTTGGGCTAATACTTTCCGATATTTCAGATGATCTAGTAAAAATCTGGGGACGTGAGAGATTTCAAGTAGTGATTGGTGCATTATCCGGAATTTCATATGATATTAGCTATTCTGATGAATTATCTGGAAGAATAATGAGAGGCTCTATTCGAGATATTGATCTGGATATTACAGGAACTCAGAAATTCTTAAATTATTTCCTTCCTATCCCTGTTGGGAATATTAAAGTATCAAGTACTACCATTAAGGATCCCTCATCTAAAAAAGAAAAAGGAAAATCAAAAGTTAAAGTATTTAAGAATATGCCTTATCCCAGAGAGATGTTCTTTGTGTTAAGGTCTCTGCAACTAAAATCTCTCGGCTGGAGAAAAAGAAATGCTAAAACATTAATGTTATGGAGGTCTAGGGGTTCAGCAATGGTCCCAGCATAATAATTTAATATAAATTTTAGGGTGAAAATTAATGACTGATATTGAAGAAGAAGGAGATGCTATACTAAAAGATATAGAAAGAGGCTATCGATTCCGATGGCAATTCCAACTGATATTGGTCGGAATTATTATTGGCGTTTTAGTTATTGCACTTTTTGAGCTGCATCGCCAAAATATTATCAATATTGGACTTTATCCATCGGCATTGATTATAATTTGGGTACTAGCATTTATATGGCCTATATTTATAAAAACAAGAAACCGGTTATATAGCGCAACATGCATGGGACTCTTTTTTGCCGCAATTTCATCATTTATTGTATTCTTAATTTATATCTATTTTATAACAAGTGCATATTTACCATCAACTCCCTTATTACTCGTAGCATTTTGCGTCGGAATAGGTGCCCAACTATTTGAACATTTAAATCCAAGAATTATAAAAAATAATATTTGGGGTTATATTACAATAGGAATATTAAGTAGTATTTTTGCAGTTTGTACATATTTCTTCTTGTATGCGCTATGGGGAATACCAGGAATTTATATTTGCGTTGTTTTATCAGCTCTATTTGTTTGGTCGTTGATTCCAGAAGAACCATATTAATACTTTTTATTTTTTTAACTTTATACTTCTGTGCTTGTTATACTTTAATGTTATATAGTGGGAATTTTTTAAATCATAAAAATTGGTTAAAATCTCAGACTATTTCTTTATAAAATTTAAATTTTTCATGAAAAAATAGGTTTTGCAATTAATATTAAAATACAAAATATATCTGAAAAATTATTCCCCAAGATTATCGTTTTTAACCTGATATTATTATTTTTCTTTTTCTATAAATATAATATATTATTCTTATTTCCAAAATAAATGTGTTTTTAAAAAAGAATAATCAAACCTAACAATTTTAAGTTATAAATAAATAATAAAATAAATGCTATTCAAAGGTTCATCAGTCTAAGGGTTCATTTATTGAAAGTAAAATAGTTTCGGAAAATATAAATGTAGATTTTGAGTATTAATAAAAGCATAAGAAAAAATGACTTCTAGTAAAAAATTAATATCTTTTTCATTAATGTATAAAAGAATAAGGTATCAAAAATTTTAACTAAATTGAATAAAAAGTGATGTATTATGACCATAGATTTCGAAAAAAT
This sequence comes from uncultured archaeon, assembly GCA_964646355.1. Lineage (GTDB taxonomy): Archaea > Asgardarchaeota > Lokiarchaeia > Helarchaeales > HEL-GB-B > HEL-GB-B. The sequence continues at coordinate 25,395 of CAZYEE010000007.1, forward strand.
TGAAGAAAAGCCAGATAAAGCATATAAAATTGAAGGCACAATCCTACTAGGCTATAGAGACACGATTCAAGCACAAAAAAAAGAGATTGAAGCTCAAAAAAAGCAAATTGAATTTCAGATTAAAAAAATTGACGAATTGAATTCACAAATCTCAAGTTTAACCAATGAGTTAAACACAGTAAAGGAGAATTTCAAAGACCAAATTACTAAATTAAATGATGAAATTGCAGAAAAGATTAAAATTATTGAAATGATGAAGCAAGAAATTGAAAAGGCTAACGAAGATTTTAAGAAAGTCGAAGATGATTATAAACAAAAGATTCAATCTTTGAATGCTGAACTTCAAGAAAAAGATCAAGAAATTTCACAACTCAAAGAATCTATAAATAATCTTGAGAATTCTATTAATAATTTAGAGAATGATTATAACCAGCTTAAATCCTCCTCTGAATCTAAAATCTCAGAGTTAAACGCTGAAATCAACTCACTAACTGATGAAAAAAATAATCTTCAGGCTGATATCAAAAATTTAGAAGAGGAAAAGACCAGCTTCGAAAATAAACTAAGCGAAAAAATAAGCTCTCTTGAAGAAGAAAACAAGAAATTGAATGAAAAAATTTCCGATATTGAAAAAGAATTTGAGGCTGAAAAAGAGAAATTTAAAGAAGATAAAAAGAATGCACTAGAAAAACAAAAAGCCGAACTTGAAGCAGAATTTAACAAAAAGATTCAAGAAATGGAGGAAAAACATAACAAAGAATTAGAAGAATTAAGAGTGAAATATGAAGGATTAAAACCTTCCGAAGAGATTCTTAAAGGTAAAGTGGACATACTATATCTAAAATATAATGGTAAAGAATTTGTTCTCGTTCCAAAAATTTCTAACGAGGGAATACACCTTATTTTAGATAAACCAAACCAGAAATGGATAATGGTCTGCAGTAAAGATATTGGATTCGTAGAGCGAAGATCCGCAGAACGTGTAGCAAGAAGTATCGCAAAAGCCGGATGGCAAAGTGAAGCTGGTGGCGCTAGGTATGGTCTTGGTTATGAACTTGAAATAAATGCAGACGAACATATTCCTGAAAATCTTTTAAGAGCTCAACATGAATATAACGACTAATTTTTCTAAAAATTAATTCATTTTATTTCTTTATAATTTTAGCTCGGTGTTTTTAAATTTGAGGATTCATTTTTTCAAGTTTCACGGGATAGGAAATGATTACATCATTATAAACCTGGCTGAAAATAAGATCAATAATATTAGTTGGGAGTTTAAAAGTAATCTGGCTAAAAAATTATGTAAAAGACACTATTCAATTGGCGCCGATGGTATATTATTTGCGATACCTCCGGAATTAGATGATTATCATTACAAAATGGAAATATTTAATCCAGATGGTTCAGAAGCGGAAATGTGCGGAAATGGTATTAGAATGTTCGCTAAATATCTTTATACAAAAAATTTAGTTAAATCATTAAAACAGAAAATATTAACAAAAGCAGGACTTGTTTTGCCAGAAATAATAATTGAAAATAATAATATTAACGGGATAAAAGTAAATATGGGAATTCCTAAATTATTAAGATCCGAAATTCCAATGATTGGGCCCGAAGGAAGAGTGATAAACGAGGACTTAATAATTAATGGCGAGAAATTTAAAATAACCTGTGTAAATATGGGCAATCCACATTGTGTGATTTTTATAGAGGATATTGAAAATTTGGATATTAATATAGGTAAAAAAATTGAATATCATGAAGTATTTCCCAACAGAATTAATGTTGAATTCGTTAATATAATAAATAGGAATGAAATCAGAGTAAAAGTCTGGGAACGAGGAGTAGGAAAAACTCTGGCATGTGGGACTGGAGCTTGTGCCTCAGTCGTAGCTGGAGTTCTTAATTCAAAAATTAATAGAAATGTTTTGGTTCATTTAGATGGGGGAGATTTAAAAATCCATTGGGCTGACACAGATGAAGTATTTATGATTGGATCAGCAGAAGAAATTTTTGAGGGATATATTGAGGTTGATTTTGAAAGTTTAATAGAATAATTTAAAAAAATTTCTTATTATGATCAATTACCTAATGAAATAGGTTTAATAAAATGAAGATAGAAGCTAGTAATAGAGTGAAATCTATAGGCAGCTATGCTTTTGCCGAAGTAGATAAATTGGTAGAGCGATTAAAATCTGAGGGTATTCATCCAACCGATTTTGGTGTTGGAGATCCTAGAGATCCAACTCCCGATTTTATTAGAGATGCAACAAAAAAAGCTATTGACGAATTCAAATCAAGCGGTTATCCTAGTTATATCGGCTCAGTAGAATTCAGACAAACTATTCAAGAATGGTATAAAAATCGGTTTAATATTGATTTGGACCCTAACAAAGAAATAAGTTCAACCATCGGTTCAAAAGAAGCAATATTCAATTTTCATGAAGCTATTATTAATCCCGGTGATGTAGTCTTGATCCCAACACCTGGATATCCTCCCTATGAACGAGGAACTTTATTCGCAGAAGGAGTTCCCTATTTTCTTCCTCTATTAGAAGAGAATAATTTTCTTCCAGATTTTGAAAATATAGATAAAAAAATATTGCAAAAAGCAAAATTAATCTGGGTAAATTATCCAAACAATCCAACTACTGCTATGGCATCTAAAGATTTTTATAAAGAATTGATTGATTTTGCTCAAGAAAATAATGTTATTATTGGTTCTGATGAGGCTTATACAGAAAACTATTACCATGAAAAACCACATAGCATCCTTGAATTCGGTCGAGAGGGAATTATCGTTTTTCATAGTCTATCTAAACGAAGCAACATGACTGGATACAGAGTCGGCTGGGTTGCTGGGGATGAACAAGTCATTTCTCTATTTAGGAAGGTTAAAACCAATATTGACTCAGGAACACCAAGATTTATTCAATCAGCTGCTATAGCAGCACTTAAAGATGAATCACATGTGAAAAGAATGCGGGAATTATATCTTAGAAAGCGAAATGCATTAATTGAAGCCTTTACTAAAATCGGATTACCAAAATGTGTTCCAAAAGCTACCATCTATATCTGGCAGAAGGTGCCCGATGATATGGATGGTATTGAATTTGCAAAAAAATTGCTTTCGAAAGAAATTGCGATAGTGTGCACTCCAGGTTCGTGGATTAGCAAAGAAGTAAATGGTATAAATCCAGGTAAAAAATTCGTTCGTTTTGCTCTCGTTCCTACATTAGAGGAAACTCTAAAAGCCGCTGATAGATTGATTCAAAATTATCAATAATAATGTCAAATGATTTTTTAAATTTTAGTTAAAAATGGACGAGAAATTTATGATGAATGAAAATAAGGTTAGTGTCCCCAAAGTTTCAATTATAATACCAACATATAACGAAGAATTAAATATTCGTGAAACTTTATTAGCGATAAAAAATCAAAAATGTAATATTACATATGAAGTAATTGTTTCTGATGGTCAAAGCACTGATAATACTGTTAAAATTGCAGAGAAACTTGCTAAAACCATCATTTCTCCTGTGAAAGGTAAAGCATATCAAGTAAACTATGCCGTAAGAATAGCAAACGGTGAGATTTTAATTTTACTTGACGCAGATACTATAATACCCGAAAACTATATTCAATACATTTATAATTTATTTATGAAAAATAAAAATCTGTTTGCATGTAGCGCCAGATTTAAATATACCAGCGGTATTGAAAAAGTTCTCAAAATAGGATCTAAAAAATTTTCTATTACTCCATTTTTCTTTCAAAATACGGCGCTATTCTTATATTATACCGCAAGGATGTTTCTTGGATATCCTGAATTGGCAGGTTGTAATATTTCCGTTAGAAAAGATATATTTTTAAAAGTTAATGGTTTTAAAGATCCACCAAAATCTTGGGGTATTGATAAAGTTTTTTCAGATTCTGTATTATTTTTGATTAAAAAATTGAAATTTGGAAAAATAAAAACTATTAATAGTATTCATGTTTTAACTAGTGCTAGAAGAGTTTCTATAAAAAAAGGTCTAAAAAGGTATATTCAATATCACAAAAAGAAGGAAGTATATTCAGATCTAGCTAAAGATATTGAGAAATAACTAAAAAAATCCGATATTATTCTTTTTTATAAAAAAATCTTTTCTAAAAAATAAAAGAAACTAGAGTAAGCTTAAAATTTTTTGTTAAAGTTCAAAATTCTATTGAATCTTAAGTTGGTTTTTATGTTAACAAAAAAATTTAAGCTTATCCAGAAACTAATACCAATTTTTATCTTGAAAATGGGTATAAATTATAGAAGGATGTGCATCCTTTTCCAATTTCCGGTGTCAATTTTCCGACTACTTTAAATATAGTACCCTCTCGTCCACATTCAGGGCATCTATTAAAATCAACGATTTCTATAATATCATCTAATAAAACAGAAACTCCTGCATATGTATCTACCCCATATGGTGTCAATACCTCTAGGACACCAGGATTCTTGGTCTTTCTAATTCTCTCTAGTGTTTCAATATCTCTTACAATAATTTTTCCCTGATCTTTATCCAAATGTAATAATATATCCTCATGTTTTTTAGAATAATGCCCACCACATGCAATCGGAATTTCAGTAGCACCAAATAAATCCGCAAAATTACTAATTGGTATATTAAAGAATTCCGATATTTTTTCAAAAAATTCAGCTTTATTTATTTCATGCCCTAGGTCTACTCTACCTTTTTTACCACTCCAACCTCCACCTCCGGTTTGCACTCGAAATGTTTCGGGCATGTTAAATCCTTGCTTATATTTTTTCCAGTAATCCATAAAATTTTTATACATTAAAGGAGCGGAATTTGCGATAAGAGCTGGTGTTTTATTTTTCTCTATCTCTTTAAGGCTCTTCTTTAAGAGTTTTCCATCAATTTCAATAAAAGCCTTACCTTTAAAATGAGTTAAATAATATAGAATCACTTTACCAAATTTTAATTTAAGTAGATATGTAATATTATAATCTTTCCAAATTTTTGTAATATCTCTATAAAATAGAAAACCCCGTTTTCCTTTCCAGGTTCCCGGCATTCTATTTAGAAAGTGTACTGAGGGCGCAAATAAAATTAGTCTTTTAATAGAGCTCATCATCGAGTACTCTTCAAATACCTTTTTATAATTCTGTTTAAACACATCAATATCTTGAAATCCTCGACCCACAATACTTGGATCTCCTGTAGTACTACTGCTTAAGGTCCAATATGATAAATTTTCATAAGGAATTCTCAATAATTCGTGGTAAAGCCCATTTGATTCTTTAAAATAGTTCCAGTTAATATATGGGATCTCATCTAAATTAGATTCCTTTATTGTCTGGTCTATATCATATTCATTCTTTTCACATATTTCTTTATACAATTTACAATCGTTATAGGTTCCTTCTACTTGCATTCTTAGATCTTCATAAAAATTACTATCAGACATTTTTTGATCACTTTTAAGGTTCTCACATCAAATAATTCTATCATGGCTATATATTTAAATTTTAAGATAATTTTTCTCCATGATGTCTATAATTACTTTTTAGGAATTCTAATACTAACTTATTCAGTTATAAAAATTCCAAATAAAACAATATTCAAAACTTACATTTTTTAATGAA
>CAZYEE010000008.1:0-30779 GCA_964646355.1 uncultured archaeon
TTCATAATAACCACTCTAAATCTCTAAATATCTTGTTTTCCTCTATCATAATAAATTTTTCTAAAATTTGAATAATTAAAGTATCTTAAATTTAGCCTAATAACAAATTAATAAATAGTTTTTATAGTTTTATTATAAGTATTTAATTATTAATATGTTTCTTTCAACGAAATTTTAATTGAGAGATTTATTTCCATCTGAATTTAAAAAATATATTTTGAATATTATGTAAGGACCGTTATATTTCTTTCAGATCCAAAATTTCAGCATTATATTCTAAAGATTTAATCTGACTAAATATATACAATATAAAATAAAAATCAATATTTAATTGAAAAAATAACAGATACCAATAAAATAAAGAAAAAAATAATAAATTTCAATATTTCAGAACTATAACGCTATGTAGATCCATGCAGTAATAAAGGTAATAATTATTAATATAATTTCGAATATATCATTGCGGAATAATTGTATAATGGACGATTCAGAGAAGTCCCAAGCATATTTATTATATTTTTTTACAAGATATTTGAGTGGAACATACGAAATTAATCCTGTAAATAGTCCAATGGGGGATGCACATGACATTGAAAGTGGGATAACACCAAACATAATGTCAACATAGCCGTATGGATAAAGATATTCGAAAATAACAAGTGATATTAATGTTGCACCAAGTCCTATTAATACTGCTATCAGAAAATTAATAGTTGGTCTAATAAATACTGGAATTATGAAGGCGATTGAAACTACAAGTAAAACAATGGTTGGCGGTAAGTAAAACACTCCGTGAGTTGGCGTTGTGGATGTAAAAGCAATTTCTATCATTACGCCAACTATATTAAGTGCTGCAAATAGAAATATCGAGCCCATCCATAAGAAAAATATAGTCCCTGCCCACATTCGAGGCACTTTCGGAGGAGATTCTTCTCCCCATAACCTTAGCTCAGAAATAAATTTTATAGTGAAAAATATTAATGCACCTAACAAGAAAAATGCAATATTAATCTGAAACATGTCTATTCAACTCCTTTTTTATGGATGTTTACTATTAAGGGTAAATTGGTCAATAATAGCTCCTGTGGAGGAGATAGTTTTTATGGTCATAGATAAACCATTTACTTCAATGAGGCAGAAATGGTGAATATTTTCGGAATACTGGACATTTTCATTACCTCCTATATATACTTCGAGTTCAGAGCCTCCACCACCAGTCACGATATATTGCACTCCTTTTACATTCATCCGTTCATATTGATGATCATGTCCTGAAATTACAAGGTCTACTTTATAGTCGATGAAAATCTGCTCTAAAGCTGATATGGCCAATGGATCATCTCCAAAACCTCCAGACGAATATAATGGGACGTGAAAGAATATCACTATCCAGTTTATATTAGAACTTTTATTTACTTTTTCCAAATCATTTTTTAACCAATTTATCTGAGCGGAAGAAATTTGGACGTCTGAAACAGAAAGATTGAGGGATATTACATGAACATTGCTATAATTAAATGAATAGTACCATTCATTATTGGCGGCTGGATAATTGAAATAATTGAAATAATGCCACCCATAATCACCACCAAATTCATTATACTCATGATTTCCAAGTGCTGTAAATAACGGAGCATGGTCAATAATATCTTTTAGTTCATAGAAAAATTGGTTCCATTGATTTTCCATATTACTTTGAAATACAATATCTCCCGTATGTAAAATAAATGCAGGATTAGGTTCAGTTTTAAGCATCTGATTACAGACATACCTATGACCCGAATTTCCAAAAATATCAGGTCTTGAATCTCCATATGCTATAAACGAGAATGAGACCGTGGAATTAGGTGCTGTCTTAAACCAATGATCTTCAACTAATTGAGTATAATTTCTTATATTTGAAATAATTCTATAATGATAAATTGTATTGGGCTCTAATCCAGTAATTGTCACGCTATATAGATTATCCACCGAGGAAGAGCCCGCTATTGAATTACCATAATTCGTTGTATTTCCCCATTGAACTATTCCGTTAGTCTGAATCGGAGTCTGCCAGCTAATCGTCATCGTCGTAGTAGGATCGTCCACCCATGATAAATAGGGCCCTTTTAAATTCGGATTCTGGAGCCAAGGGCCAGCACTTGATGTAAACATTATTAATACCAGACCGACGATAATTCCTATTGTCAAAAATACTCTGATTACTGAATTTCTAAAAATAATATACTCGCGTGACATGAATTGATATTTTCATAAACTTATTATAAATATTTCTGAACATTGAGATATTTTCATTGATTATAAAATTCTTATGATATTTTTTGAAACAGTATTCTTGATTGGAATGGGTATTCAATCCCAATATGTCCTAAAAGTTATTGGAAATTTCATTTATTTTGAATTAATCATTAATAATAGTAGTTAAATTTGAATAAGATAATAACTGATTTATATTGATATAAAATGGAAAGAATAGTTTCTGAAAGATTAAAAAATGGAAAATTTATATGCACCAGATGTGGTATCTGTTGTAAAAATAAAGGAATAGAACTCTCTAATAGTGAAATTCAGGAAATAGCTAACTTCTTAGATATTTCTGTCAATGAATTTAAATCTAAATATGTCCGATTTAAAAAAGTTAATTATACTCGCAAAATTATTAATCACACATATAAAATCAAGGGATTAGCTACAATACTTTCTAAAAAACCCGATGGAAATTGTGTTTTCCTTGAGTTTAAAGGAGATAAGGCAGTTTGCAAAATTTACCCAGCCAGACCTATAAGTTGCAAACTTTTTCCCTTCACTTGGGAATACAATCCCTCAACATTTAAATTATATTTGGATTTTAGTCCAGATGCCATTGGAATTTGCCCAGGAATTAATAATCAAGCTGGAGAATCATGGGATTCTATGAAAAACGAAATAACAAAAGTCGCTAAGAGCGCTATAAAACAATACAAGGAAATTATTCAAAGTAAAAAGTATAAAATTAAACAATTGGATTGATTAGAAAATGGCTCAATTTAAACAATCAGACTATTTTATAATAATTAGATTGATCATAAATAAAAAAACATTTTTTATATTTAATTCTGCAAAATTAAATAATATCTAATACTATAATGCAATTCTTTAAAATATTTTATTAAATCACTTAATAACCTTTTTATACAATATCTGTTGGAGAAAAAAATCCAGCCCAAACTTAATTTTAATATAAATTAACGGCATTTTTACTATATACTTATTTTTCTATCATTTTCAAATAAAAAAATTTCTTATTAATTTATACAATGATATTGACAGTGGATTTTCTAATAGTGTGTAAATGATTTGATTATGATTGAAAATGTTTTTAGTCAAAAATAATACAAAATATTATCAAATTATATGATTTTTAATTAATAAAAGAAGGTCAATAATATGGCTATCAAATACAAAACTCCATTCACCAAAATGACTGGCGTTGAGTATCCAATAATTATGGGTGCATTTGCGGGTCTAGGAAAGGCTGAATTTGCTGCTCCCGTATCCGAAGCTGGTGGTTTAGGGATTATTACTGCCCATAATTTTAGAACCTTAAAAAAGTTTAAACAAGAATTGGAAAAAATGCAATCATTAACCTCAAAACCTTTCGGAGTGAATTTCAGCATTGGTCCACCAATTGAACATTTCGCCAGATTGATGAAAGAAGACGATTTTATGCCTTATGTAGAAGCTGCAATAGATTTCGGGGTAAAAACAATGACTACCAGTGCCTATAAGGCGAAAAAGATTGGTGATCGATTACATGAGGCGGGATGTGTTTGGATCCACAAATGTGCAACATTGACTCATGCTATTAGTGCGGAAAAACATGGCGCCGATTTCGTGGTAATTGTAGGTCTGGAAGGTACTGGATTTAAAAATCCAATGCAGAATACCACATTGATTAATATGACTGTTGCTAAAAGAATTCTAAAAACAAATCTTATTGCAGCTGGTGGAATCGCTGATGCAAGAGGTTTTCTCGCGGCATTAATGATGGGCGCCTCCGCAGTATGTTTTGGAACATTATTAATGGCTACCACTGAATGTCCTGCCTCTGAATCTTTTAAAATAAAGAAATTAGTTGAAATGCGGGGCTATGATGATGAAGATTTCTACAAAAAAATATATCACCTATCGCTTAGAGATTCGCCTGTTCCTTCAATGGCTGTGGCATTGATCGATGATATAGTTCCCATTAAAGAAAGAATTGGACGTATATTGGTAGAAGCTGAAAAAATCTTAAGAAAATGGGGAATAACGGATGATATCCTTGATATCACTTAAAATAAGCAATAATAAAAGCCTAACCTTCATGTTAAACTAAAATAGAGATTATTTTTCAAATTTGATAATCTTATGCAGCTTTTTTAAACTCTACAAAAAGATAATAATTATTTTATAACTAACATATTCAATTTTATGATGTATCTGACTTTTAAACAATATTTAATATAATTTATCATAATAAGTTTCAAAAAAAGATGAAAAATAATATTTTAATTAATTAATTAATTAATTAATACTAATCTTATTTAGTTTTTGAGATATATTTATTCCAAATATAGCCATGAACATCAAATAGAATTAGTATCGCTATTGATGTGATTATGCTACAAAATATCAACAGATCAAGATCGGTTGGGACATGTCCAAATAATACCTCTAAATTTATCACAAAGTTTTTCATCCATGGCCAGACACCAGGAAGAGGTTGCCCGTTTAATAGGAAATAGAAAAAGTCTTCCAAAGTGCTTGTCTGTAAAAGCATCGCTGATACAAATATATTCCAGCTCTGCCGTTTTGATCCACCACCAAATTTCCACCCAATAGCTAAAATCAGATAAAGAAATGGCATGAATAAGCCCCAAAAAAACATATAATAAAGCGTATCCATTGTCGGAGTACCCGCCCATAAATCATCGATTGCATCATTAATAAAATAACCAATAGGAATTAATATTGTTAAAGAAAGCATTACCAAAATGAAATGCCTTAAACCAACATTTTTTGGCTGTAAAATATAGGCAGGTATAAGTCCCATTAGAATTAACTGAAGATATAATAAAAATCCAGGAGAAATTCCAACTCCAACATAAAAATAAATCGGAATACCATTTGCAAGCCCAAAAAGTATTAATGAAATTAAAAATAATTTTGAGTCATTTTTCTTTCTGGGAATTATATTATTACCTGCTAAATAAATAAAACCCATAGGTAGAAAAATCCCTATTTGAATTAATAAAGCTATCCAAAAAGATCTTAAAGTCCAACCGACTGATGAATGTTCTGCTGCCCAGTCAAGTTCTGCTGTTATCATAATTATTCCTATTAAAATTCCTAAAATCATTAATTTCTTTTTCCAATTTTCTTTATTTTCTTTGGAAATCTTCAAAACCTCCTATTTAATTTTTACTATTTTATTATTCATTTAAAGTTATTTATAAATTGGTGTTATTAATGATAACGAATATTGTATTAAAAAATTGAAAATTAATGGGGATATATTTTGAATTTTTCATTTTTTAAAGCCAAATTATATTAATCTTATTTTAAGATTGATAACTCCGTTGAACCATGATATAAATCTCTGTATCATATCCGATTACATATTTTTGAATCTTTAAACATATCAAATTAAATATAACACTATGATATTCTTTAATAAATGGTTCAATTTTCTCTATAATTTTTAAAAACTTATTATTAATATGTTAATTTGAAAATTCTATATCCAAAAACCTTGGTTTTAAAAAAACTATTGATAATAGGATAATATTTAAGCATAGAAATTTATAATTCTGAAATATTTAGATATTATTAGTTAAAGTTAGATTATCTTATATAATATATTACTTAATGGAATAAATTAATATGAGTACTGAAAGCGCCAGAAAAATTCTGAAAAAAGGTCAGCGTGCATCTATTATTTCTATATTAGTTTCACTAGGGCTTACTATTATAAAGTTGGTTGGTGGATTTTTATCTAATAGTACTGCAATTATTACAGATGGTATAAATAGTTTTAGCGATATAATGATAATGTTAGTAGGATGGATTGGACTTAAGCTGGCGGAGCGAAAACCAACTGAAAGATTCCAATATGGTTTCTATAAATCTGAATCTCTAGCAACGCTTGGTATTTCTGTTTTCATTATCATAGTTACTATTAATTTAATCTGGGAAGGAATTAATAGATTGATTTATGTACCTCAATTATCTTATCCAGTAGAAGCAGTCATCATACTAGTTATTTCAATTATTGCATCTGGACTGATTTCAGTGTATTTATTACGGGTAGGGAGAAATATCAATTCCCAGTTACTTATAATAAATGGTAAAGAAAGACGTGAAGACGTGTTATCAAGTTTATCGGTATTGGCTGCAATTATCATGGGTTATTTTGGCATTCCTTATGTTGAAGGAATAATTACGATTGCAATTTCAATATTGGTTTTAAAAGTGGGGATTTTTTCAATAAAAGATTCAATATTTGCCTTAATGGATATATCTCCATCAAAAGAAATTGAAGATACAATCAAAGAGATAATTGAAACCACGAATGATATAGAAGGGTATGATAATTTAAGGCTAAGAAAGGCTGGACCTTTTATTTTTGGGGAAGTCTCCATTAAAATTAAAAAAATGGCGACTGTAGCTCATATTGAGCGTATTACAAATGAATTAGAACAAAAAATAAGAAATGAGCTGAAACAGATTGATTCATTCATTGTTAAAGTCAAACCTTATAAAACTCCAACAGCTCAATTAATTATTCCAATTGACGACAATAAAGGTCTTCAATCAAAAATTTCAGAACATTTTGGGCGTGCTAAATATTTTTTTAAATGTATTATTGAAAATAATAAATTAAAAGAGTATAAAATCATCAAAAATCCTTTTATTCATAAAGAAGTTAGGGCTGGGCTTGCAGCAATTAAAATGTTATTAAAAGACGGTGTAGATATCGTAATTTCACAACATTTTGGTGAAATTTCTTATTATACACTCCATGATCATTTGGTAGAAATGTATAAACCTGAATGTAAAATTGTAAATGAAATATTAAATGAATATTTTTCTAATAAATTAAAACCACTTTCTCAACCTACGAAAGAAAAAGAAAAAGTTGAAGTTTAAATCTTAATCAATGAATTCTCTATTTATCTGAATCTCTTTTTTATTAAAATCAATTAAAATTTTTATTTAAATCCAATTAAAATTAGTGATATATTTTGATATTTATTACTTAAATAACCTTAAGTAGGAGGCCAACCTGTATACATTGTCCAAACACCATTAAATACAAAAATAGATGATAATGTCCCACCTATACCATGTGAAATTGAAACTGTTAACATATTCGGATTTTTTGTGAAACTATATGCCCAAAGTGTTCCACTAATAAAGGTAAATAAACATAGTGGATAGTTCAGAAGGTGATAACTTGAAAAAATAGCTCCATTTATTAAAGATATTATTATTCTATCTTTTCTATTATTACAAGGTAGAATTTTTCTTAATCTGACATTGATGAATGATAAAAATAAAACTTGCTGAATAAAGCCCCATAATATATATGCTAATACATTAATAATAAAATCCAGCCATGGGATACTTTCTCCAAGCAGTTCGCTTGTTGGACTGCTTATATTCGCGTTCCAGAAAAATCCAGTTGCCAAAGATGCAATAAATACTCCTATTATCAATAATGGTGTTATGATTAGAAGCACTTCTTTGGTGCTTTTTTTTAGGTTGTCCACTCTTATAAATAATTTTTTGGGCCTACCAAAACCACGTTCTTCTAATTTATCCATGTGGAGATAATGACTAATGAAAAATATATATAAAATGAAAAATCCCCCAACGATTATATACAAGATATATAAATAAATATTATTTTCAGGTAATAAAGGGACCACAAATATTGCGAGGAAATATATTATCGAAACAACGATTATGTCTAATAAATGACTGGCTTTTTTTTCCCAGAACCTTTTTTTATTCGTCATATTGAATAACATATATATCTTTTTATTAATTAAAATTTTGGCATCCACATCTTTTAAAAGAAAACAAATATTTATGAATTAATTAATAGAAAAATTAAGGGTGTTTTTAATGCCGTATGTTGAAATTGAAAATGGTTATAAAATTTTTTATTTAGATAAAGGTAAAGGTAAAAATTTCGTAATGATACACGGATTCCTCGGTAGTTCATGGCTATTTGAAGCACAAGTTGAATATTTTTCAAAAAAATATCGTGCCATTGCTATAGATCATTTAGGACACGGAAAAAGTGATAAACCTAAAGATGAAAGTTATGAATTAACTGATTTAGCAAAATATTTGGATCAAGCTCTTGAGAAAATTATTGGTGATGAAAAAATCATACTAGCAGGACATAGCATGGGGGGAATGATTGCACTTATATACGCAACAACTCCTGATTTTGCAAAACGTTTGGAAGGGTTAATCTTGATGTCAACCGCTCCAAAACTTGAAAATCCAGGTTTAGATGAATATATTGAAAATCTCAATAAAGGTATAATAACCGTCAAAGACTACGATACAGTAAAGAATATCATGGTTCCTCTATGTTTTAATAGAAAGTATAAAAAAGAAAATCCTCAATTAATCGAGGAATTTATTAATTTAACTCTGGAAAATGAGGAATACGTGGCTTTACGGACCATGAACTCGATAGTTAAAAATTATGATGTAACTAATAAACTTGAAACTATTAATGTTCCAACATTGATCCTTACTGGTGATAAGGATATTTTTATTCCACCAACGGCTTCTGAATTTATGAATGAAAAGATTCCAAATTCAAGATTGGTTAAATTTTCTCCAAAAATAGGACACATGATCCAATTTGAAGCGAAGGATGAATATAATAAAATGGTAGAAGAATTCATTAATACTTTATAATGATTATAACATGAAAAAATTTGACTTTAAATAAAATTTTTTCATATAATTTAATTTTTTCTCATAATAATGGACACTAAAAAAAGAGGTGAAATGTCTATAATGAAGAGAAAATTCTATAAACTTATTCCAATACTAGTCTTTGTCTGTTCATTGTTTACATTATTCTCTATCGTGAGAATCTCATATGCTTTTCCTCAAGAATGTTACAATTGGTCTTTTGAGACATTTTACAAAATTACAAATTTAGCGATTTCTGAGGATGGAGAATATATAGTGGTAGGAGATAGTAGTGTAGGAGGAATCAATAATGGACAAATTTATTTATTTAAAATGTACTCTGCACAACTTCTGGGATATGCCTATATAACCAGTGGGGTAAATTCTTTAGTAATGTCTAATAACGGAACTTATATTGTTGGCGGTAGCAATAATGGTATTGTTTATTTATTTTCGAGTTATAATTTTGTTTATGATGCTTCTCCATTATGGACTTATAATGCAGGTTCTAACATCACAGCATTAGATATTTCTGGTAATTCTAATTATATAGTAGCTGGAAGTAATAACGATAAAGTATATTTATTCAACATATTCATATCTACACCTACTTGGCAATATACGACATTAGGTGATATAAATTCAGTAGCTATTTCATATAATGGACTGTATCTAGTGGCTGGAAGTAGTGATAAATCGATATATTTATTCAATAGAACTAGCTCTACACCAATTTGGGTCTATGGAACTGGAGGTTCTGTATGGAGTGTTGATATTTCCCAAGATGGAAAATTTATAGCAGTAGGTAGTGACGACTGTAAGGTATATTTATTTGATAGAAACAGTTCTACACCTTTATGGACCTATTCTACCGGAAGTCCAGTTGTATCTATAGCGATCTCAAATGATTCGCAATATATTGTAGCTGGAACTTTAAATGGCAATGTTTTTCTATTTAATCGCTTGAGTTCTACACCTTTATGGTTCTATACTACTGGCGGACGGGTTGATTCTGTCGCTATATCAAGTGATGGTCAGCATATCGCAGCTGGAAGTTGGGATAATAGTTCGTATTTATTTAATAGATCCAGCTCAACACCATTATGGTCCTATAATACATCGGGTTATATAAGATCAGTAGCCATTTCAAGCAATGGACAATATTTAATAATTGGTGGAGACAGTCGCAAAATTTATCTTTTTGATTTCATTGATAGTGATGACGATGGACTATCGAATGGATACGAAGTATTCCAATCAGATACCAAACCAAATAACCCTGATACAGATGGCGATGGTTATTCAGATGGAGAAGAGATAGCAGCGGGAACTGACCCTCTTGATAGGAATAGTAATCCAGGACCAGCAACCACTACCTACTCCACTAATAATAACATTCCTGGATTTGGACCGTTGGCAATACTATTTGGAACTGTAATCGCATTGAGTCTCTATAAATTACTAAGGAAAAGAGAATTTAAAATGATAAAATAGGGTTAAAACAAGAAAACCTCTGAATATTGATGAAAAATTCCCACTATTAAATAGTTTTTTTATTTTTCTTATTTTTTAATTCAATTTTTTTAAAATATTTTAAATTATATCGACATTTTCTTTCGTATACTTTATTTTTTATTTAAATACTTATAATTCTGGGTTATTTTATCGATAAATTAAATAATAATTTGTTAAAAATTGCTGATAAATTAAAGAATAAATGGATAATAATTATTAATAAATTAAATAATAATAATCGGTTAATAATTATTGAATAAATAAAATTTACAATCTAAATTTAATATTAAAAAGTATTATACATTTAAATTAAAATGCAAAATAATTATTTGAACTTAAATTAAAATCAAAGGTGTTTTTTATGACTGAAAAAGGAGTAGATTATGCATATGAAATAAAGTTTTCACCTTCATATTCAATCTTGAATGTACAGTTGAAAAAAGGGCAATCAATACATGCAGAAGCAGGAGCAATGATATATCACGATACTACAATTAATATTAAAACTAAGAAATCAAGTAAAAGTTTTTGGAAAAGCCTTGTGAAATCATTGGCAGGTGAAAGCTTCTGGATAAATGAGTTTACTGCAAAAGATGGAGATGGTGTGCTAGGATTGGCACCTCCATATATGGGTGATATAATGTGGATCAAATTGGAGCCTGGCAAAGATTGGATGGTCTATTCAGGTGCATTCATAGCATGCTCTCCATGTGTAGATACTTCTACTAAGTTTACTGGTTTTAAAAAAGGGATGTTTGGCGGTGAACGAATGTTCTATCTTCATATTAGTACACCTGAAGAGGCTGATCTTTTTGTTTCAGCATTAGGTGGCTTTATTATACGTGAATTACAATCTGGCGAAAAATTAAGAATTGATAATTCACATCTGGTCGCAATGGAGGCATCTCTAAAATGGGATATAAAACCAGTTGGTGGATTGAAATCAACTTTATTTAGCAAAGAAGGACTTGTGGTAGAAGTAGAGGGCCCAGGTAAATTAATATTTCAAACACGGTCACCCGCTGAAATTATATCCTGGATATATCGATACTTACCAAGTGAGCGAGGATAATAAAATAAATTACAAAAAAAATTCATATAAAAGAATTTGAATAAATCTTTTATTCCATTAACTTAATTTAATATTATTTATATCCTGACATTTTATCTTCAATAAAATGTTTATTTAACGTGTTTTAAGAATTATGCTATCTATTTTTTTCTCATTTAATTATTTTCATAATTTACATAATTTATAATCTAGAAAAATTTTTATTAATCTTCAAATTATTTGTATATCTACATTAGGACGCATTCATTTTTATATCTAAATTGATGAGTTATTTTGTATATTGAATTAATTTGGAGATATAATTAGTTAATATTTCATATTATTTTAAAAATATCTTACATAATGGTAAAATCATCTCACATTCTATCGTTTAATAGGTGGTTTTTTTATTAAATGATAAAAGTAGGTTGTATCTATTATCCTAAATCAACTAGAATGGAGATTTCTAAATATCCTAAATATTATCAAATTGCTGATATGGAAAACTTTTTCTACAAAATACCTAATAAAAAAGAATCAAGTAAATTAAAGAGAATTGTTGATAAAAATACTGATTTTGAGTTTGTATTGAATGTTAATAGATTTATTACTCATAAATTCAGTTTATAAAATCCGGAGCATCGTGTTTTATTGGAACATTATGGGAGATAATGGACGAAAGGCTAGAGAATTTGCTACTCATATCTATAATAATATTAATAATTTTGAGAAAAATGTTGGCTCTATTATTCTAGAAGGAAGACAATTGTTATACCAACAAAGTATGGAAATTTTTAAAAAAGAAGCATTTTTTGATCCCACCTCTCATGCTTTTATTCTATTTGGGGATCCTACTATTAAAATAGGTTAATAATATCTAATATTAATAAAATAATCAATTAATTAAACCTTTAATTAAAAAATTAGATTTATGATAATTGTTTACAATAATAAATCTTATTAAATTTTAATTGAGAATATAAAAAAATATTATTAAATTAAATATGGCTGTCCATATTTAATATCGATAATTGCATTTTTATAAAACGAGAAAAGATCTGGATGCTCAGTATGAATCGGAAATAACTGTTTAGGTTGTATTTCATTGATAAACGAAGATAATTCTAAACCAGAGATATGTCCAGAAGCATGTATTGTAATGAAATTATTATCTGGTGGATTTATATTAAAGAATTTCAACCAATTTAAAATTCGTTTTTCATCCAATCGCCCTTCATCACTATACGCTTCACTTATTGCTCGAATATATATTGCTCCATTATGTGGATCTATGTCTATCATTTCATTTAATGAATAATCATCAATAAATACTACATATTTGTGTTGCTCTTCGTTTATTTCATAAGCTTTTATTCCGTTATTATATATTTCAATATTTGCTTTTCCACTTTTTTTCCAATTTGGGTCAAGGCCTATATCCAATTTAGAATTAACATAGTCTGTTTTTAGATAAATCATTCCCGATTTTCTCGGTAAATAAACTTTAATTACAGGATCGTTCATTGGATCAGTTATTTTCAAATCTGAAAATTTTTTCAAGTTCCTAAGCATATAAGCCATTTTTCCAGGTATAACAAAAATTTTACCTAATTCTGCACAAACATTTCTAACTGTTTGGTATCTTGTTAGATCCTTCCATGTAAATGTTATAAATATCAATTTATCTTTATTTTTATCTATAACTTCCATAATATTTTTCTCTACTTGAAGTTCATCATCCGCTCTATTATCATTAATTCTAGTTCCTTCAATTATAAGAGCATCAGGTCTTAAATCTACAAATTTTTCTCTAAATTTTTCAGTTAAATCATTTCTTCTACCATGAAACCTAAAATCTCCAGTATATGCGATTTTTTTACCATGAGAATCTGTTATTATGAATGCACTTGCACCTGGAATCGAATGATCCACATAAATTGGAAGTATCTCGAATTTTCCTACTTTAAAAGCAACATCATCTTTAAAGACATTTATTTTTCTTGGTACTCCATCTTCCTCTTTTGAAACAATTGCGATTTCTCCTGGAAAATATCCTCTTTTTCTCACGATTATTTTCCGTTTTTTATAAACTGTGAGTTTCGGACCACCACTAGCATTATCAAGGATTTCTAACAATTTTTCAGAAATATCTGAAACATAAATTTCAATTCTAGGATCCAATGCCCAAATATAGCCGCAATGATCTAGATGTACATGCGATATTATCACTGCATCTACAAAGGGTTTACCATTTTTATTTACATATTCTTCATAACTATCTAGGTTTACCTCATATAAATAATCTCCTTTCAATCCAAGAGACTTTTTAATCTTATCCGATTCTACAATCTTTAGAACATCATCTGCATAAATTCCATCAAGTCGAGGCATTAGATTCAACTTCAAAAAGTCGCGTATTCCATTTCCACTTCTCGGAACTAAGAAATCATGGTAAAACATAGAGTGTGCCCTAAAATCCATACCGAAATCCAATAATAACCTTGAGTCCTCGTCTTCTACGATGATAATATTGCCACCAATTGTCCCAATCCCACCGTAAAACTTCAGATTGGTCATCATCATACCTCAATTTTCAATCAATTAATCATCAATAATTAAGTTGACAATAATACTTTAAAAATCTAAGAAATTTAAAAAAAGTTTCTACAGTATTTTTCGTTTTTAAATAGACTTTAAGATTTTATCTTAAAGCCTAATGGAAATAAGTGTATTTAATGATTGCAGAATATTTTCTAAATCAATATTAAAAAGCTTATAGTCCTAGAAATAAAGAATTAATTGATTAGATTGAAAAATTTATTAAATATTAATGATTTATGTATAATGTTCTTAAAATTCTGACAATTTAAACGAAAAAAAATACCCTTATGCTCGAACATTTAAAATAAAACGAAATTTTTAATGCTGACTATACTTTATATAAATTCTGAAAATTTCTATAATGATTAAATAAAACGAAAACTTAGTCAATATATAATTAAAATTCTTAATTTAATCAAGAAATAATGAGGTATTGATATGAATCTAAATGATAAATCCTATGAGTTCAAAGTATGCGGGCCCATAAATCATGAATTGATGAAAGAGTTTGAAATGGATATTAATTTAATAGACGAGTTTATGACTGAATATGAAATAAACATATTAACGACCATTGCATTTGAAATGTATTCAAAACGCTCCAGAGTTGCAGAATTAAGCTTCCAAGGTTTGAAAACAAAATTAGGAATTCATCAACAAAAATTGAATATAGCATTAAGGAGATTAATTAATAAAAATTATTTAGAAAAAACATTGAACGGATATACCTTGACTGAAAAAGGAATGCTATTCTTAAATAAATTATTAAAGACAAAATTTCAATATAATGATGAATATAGCAAAAAATTTAATGAGTATATGGGCCTTGAATTCCGGATTACTATTAATTCTAAACAAAATCATTTATATAATCGAATATATCTATTAAAGGGACGTTGGTTCTCTCATTGGAGATGGATAGGAATTTTTTACAGTCCAGGCAGCATTAAAATGGAATGGCAATCTATCAATGGAAATCTCGAAGCATGTTTATGTATTAATGAGAATCATTTTTGTGTTGCTATATTTGATATTGGTTCTGATATCAAAAATATTGATTTAGACTTATTAGAAAATGAATTAGACAAGTTCTTGAAAAAAATTCAGAATATCATGGAGTTTCAATTTCCAAAAAATATGGAGGGTTTAAAATATAAGATAATTACTAATTCCACACGCTGTAGATCCGAGATCAGTGGTTGGATTAAAAATTATGTATGATGCGGTAAATTGAAAAGATGTAATTAAACTTATTTTGAATTGTAAATCTCAATAAATGACTTTTGAACGGTAATTTTAATGAAACATAATTTCTGACAGGATATAAATCTTAACAGAAATATAATAAAAAATTAAAAAGTCCGTGTGTGATTATAGGGAATATTAATTTATTTTTACTTACATATACAATCAAAGATAATATTAACCCCCAAATAAAATAGTATAAGAACATATAAATAAAACTATAGATATTAAAACTTGTTATTAAATGATAAATCGAAAAAAATATAGAAGAAAACAGGATTCTCATATTTTTTCTCGTTTTTAAAGCATCTATTAAGAATCCTCTAAAAAATAATTCTTCATTTAGTGCTATTACCAAAAAATTCATTATAAAAAGTAAAATAAAATCTGAAGGATATTGTATGATTACAATGAATTCATTTAAATTTTGTTCTGCTTGCTGAAAAAGTTCGGGCCCAAATATGAAAATGAAAGAGTTTCTTAAAAAAGTAATAATTAAAGGGGCCCATATTATCATATTTAATGCGATTGAAATACTAAATATCCCTAATACCAAATTAGTTTTTGATTTATAATTTATTTTGAAAAATTTTCCCAGATATTTTTTCAGACCTTTTTTTCTTAGTTTAGCATAGATTAAGGTAGGAATTAAAAATAATAATTCAAATAATGACATCAAAAAAATTACCAAGACAGAACTTTCGACTTTTATTGGCATTTTAATAACGAAGTGAATTTTTTCATTTATATAAATTTAGTCAATTTATAGTCTTGAAAGATGAATAAAATATAATCGAGTTTATTTCACAAATTTCTGATACTTAGTCAATAAGAGGGAGGAAGTATATTTCTATTTTGAATATATATAAGGTGTGAATAAAAATGACGACAACAATTGGTATTAAATTTAAGGATGGTGTAATATTAGCAGCAGATAGACAAGTTTCATCTGAAACTTTTGTTGCATCAAAATATGGTGAAAAAATTCATAAAGTATTTGATAATATCGGTGTTACAATTGCCGGATTAGTTTCAGATGCTATTAATCTGGTAGAACGATTAAGAGCTGAATTTAAATTATATTATTATGATAAAAAGCGACCAATTTCAGTTGATGCAGCCTCCCAATTAGCTTCTAAGATCATTTATAATATGTTTAGAACTGGAAGACCTTTTTATACACAGATGCTTCTTGCTGGAATTACAAATGGCTATGGACCAAAATTATATGTAATAGATCCATCTGGTGGAATGATTGAAGATAATTTCATTGCAACAGGAAGTGGTGCACAAATAGCATATGGAACACTTGAAAATGGCTATAAAGAAGATCTTACAGAAAATGAAGCAATTGAATTAGCTTATAAAGCTTTAGAATCTGCAATAAAAAGGAATTTGTATACAGGTGGTGATGCAGAAGTGGTAGTTATTTCAAGAAATGGGTTTAGAAAATTGGAAAATGAAGATTTAAAGAAAATAATTGAGGTGTCGAATTAAAATGTATGGAAATTTTGATGCTGGATATGATAGAACAATTATGTACTCTCCTGATGGTAGAATCATCCAAGCTGAATATGCACGGGAGGCTGTCCGCCGGGGCTCTAGTGTGATTGCCTTAAAATGTAATGATGGAATAGTAATACTCGCTGAAAAAAGGAGCTATTCAAAATTAATTGAACCTAACAGTAAGATCGAACAAATCGATGATAATTTATTTCTAACTTTCTCAGGCCTTATAGCAGATTCTAAAGTGCTGATAAGAGAAGCACAGGTATTCAGTCAAATAAATAAAATAACCTATGGTGAAGAATGTGATGTAGAATCCTTAGCATGGCATCTTTCCTCAGTAGCACAAAAAATTACACAATTTGGCGGGCGACCTTTTGGAGTTACTATCATTATAGCTGGAATAAATAATGAAAAACCTGAATTGACTGTCATTGAACCAAGT
The DNA here is from genome assembly GCA_964646355.1 of uncultured archaeon. Classification (GTDB taxonomy): domain Archaea; phylum Asgardarchaeota; class Lokiarchaeia; order Helarchaeales; family HEL-GB-B; genus HEL-GB-B. The sequence goes on from CAZYEE010000008.1 coordinate 17,328, forward strand.
GGAGCTAAGTACAATGCAAAAGCTATTGCTATTGGAAATTCTGAAAATAAATTGATGGATTATTTAGAAAAAAACTATACTGAAAAAATGACACTTAATGAATGTAAAGAATTTGCAATGAAAACATTATCTTCAATAAAAAAAGATAATATCCAATGTGAAATGCTAATAATGGAATTAAATAACAAGAATATAACCAAGACTTCAATTAATTTACCGATTTCTAAAGCTTAATAATGTTTTTTTTCAACATTTTTTTATATTTTATATATTTAATATTGGAAGTAGGTAATTTTTATTAAATATACTATTTCTCAATCAGTTAGATAATTCTCTTTATAAATATATTATAATTACTTGCAATTTCTTTCCAATTTTTGCAAATCAAGATTCAACAACTCTTTTAGCGTTGCAATTTGGGGAAAAATTATTTTAAAATCATTGTAGTGATTTTCGTATTTATATAACGCGTCCTTAGGGGAAATCCAGATAACTTCTGATATCTCCTTCTCATAAGGTTTAATTTTAAGATTTATCTCTGGCAGTTTACATAGAAAAAATCTAGTATCAAATCTTTTAGGTGAAATTTTTGGAGTAATAAATCTATTAAAATAGATTAATTGATCTGCCGCATAAAATAAGTTTTCATTCTCCAACATTTCCCACATTTTTAATTTATCATTGATTATACTTTTACGATAATTTTCAAATTTATTATTATCGTAGTTTAAAAACAAATTATTATTTTCATCATATGCAAGAAGTATTCCTACCTCTTCAAACAATTCTCGGATACACGCTGTCCAATATCCTATTAAATTTGATTTAAACTTATTATTGATATTTTTTTTGGAGTTACGTTTATAAAAAGTTTGGAATGCTTTTTCATAGTCAATACCTTTAATTCTATCAATAGCCTCATTTGTGAAATCTTGAAGTTCTACTTTACCACCAGGAAAACTATAAAATCCACCCAAGAATTTCAAATATTCTTGTCTCTTAGTCATCAAAACTTCATATTCACCATAATGAGCGGCTGAATTTCTAATTATGACTACAGTAGCGGCAGGTTTTGGCTCTACTACATTTTTCGGCAAATCAAACAACTCTCTAATTATAATTTTTATTAAATAATCAATAATCAATAATTTATTTTGTAATATAAAACAAGGTTATTTCCAAACATTTCTTTTTTAATCAAACTACATTTTATTGATTCCGAAATATATCCAAATCCGATCCCATCGACTAAAGTTGTTGCATCATGTCCTCCAATAATTACAGGAGCAATTGCTATTCTTAACTCATCTACCAACATATTTTTTAACATTGAAAAATTTAAGGTTCCTCCACCTTCTAATAGAAGTTTATTAATTCCCATATCTTTTAATTTTTTAGCCATGATCTGTAAATCAACTTTATCACCATTACCGCATTTAATAATCTTAATGTTTCTTGGATCTATATCCATAATTTTTTGAATTTTTACATCCGAAGCTTTTTCAGTAGTTGCAATAACTGTTGGATATTTATCCGTCTCGAAGTTTAGTACTTTTGATTCAAATGGAATTCTTAATGAGCTATCTACTACTATTCTATGCAATTTACCTTGTTTTCTCTGGAAGTATTTAATGTGCAGTTTTGGATCATCTTTTAAAATTGTATTAATGCCAACAATTATCCCATCGACTTCGCATCGAAGTTTATGAACTCGATACCAATCCTCTAAGCTAGATAATTCAGTACCGCCTAGAATTGTAGAAATTTTTCCATCAATGGACATAGCGGCATTTAATATGCAATAAGGCCTATTTTCTAGTTTCAATACAACGACCTCCTAAAAATACACTTTTAATATCACGGGGCCCCGCTCTTAGAACAATTAATTCGGCTAACTTCGTCATTGGTTGTAAGTGCGGGCTTGATAAATCCAATATTATAAAATCAGCCCTTTTATTCTTATCAATCCATCCTCTATCTTCCAATTTAAAGATTTTAGCTGGATTAACAGTAGCCATCCTAAGAACATCTAATGGATTTATTATTTTGGGCCCAAAAACTGAACGCAAGTATTTAATTAAATATTCAAATTCCCTGAAAATATTCAAGCTATTCGCCATTACATTATCTGTGCCTATACACAGTGGTATATCACTAGAAATAAATTCTTGAATTGGAGGGAACCCGACACCAAAATATGAATTTGCACGAGGACAAACAACTATGCCACATTTTTTAGATTTAATTAACCACAAATCTTTCTTATTGATATGAATACTATGAACGATTGGATTTGCCTCTAGAACTAAAAGTGCCCTATATACATCTGAATTACCATATTTTTTCTCTGCAATGAAATGTTCCTCTTTTGTTTCGGCTGCGTGAACTGATATAATTTTATTATGCTTTTTGCAAATATTCTTGATTTCATTAAGTTCATCGTCTGAATACAGATTAGTAGAGCTAAGCCCGACACCATCACAATATTTTAAAACATCATCTAATTCATCTAAGCTCTTATCAGGGCGCCCTAAAATAATTTTTCCAAGTTCTATTTCAGGATACATTTTTTTGAAAAGCAAATCCGCCTTTTGTAAAAGTTTTATACCACTTACTCCATTTTCTCTATAATCAACAAAAGTAGTAATGCCATTATAAAGCATTTCAAGCATAGAATTCCTAATCCCTTCTATTACTATTTCTTCATCAATCGTTCTTAATAAATAATGTTTAAGTCCATTGGGATATTTCACAATTTCATCGATCTTTAGATTATAGCCCAATTCTTTAGCAAATGAATCTCCAATATGTATATGACCATTAATAAAACCTGGAATTAAAACACAATTGTTATACCTATATGAAGGCTCAATTTCTTTTACCTCATCCTGTAATACATTTGTTTTTACATTACTGATATAGTTTCCAGTAATTTCAATAATTACATCTTTAAATAATTCTAAACTTTCTTTCAAAAAGGCAAATGAAACAAATATTTTTGTTGTATTTCTCAAATATATTCCTACCGCTATATTTATTTGATATATTCGTTTAATTAAACGTTTTTATACAATAGATGTAATAATAGGATCAATTACTATAAATTTATACGAATAAAATTTTTATGTTTCGTTTAGTCTTTATAAAATAATGGATCAAATCAAGCCCACTTTGTCCTCGGAATTGCAAGAACTTTTTATAAAGCGTCTTGAGTCCAAAATCAGAAATAAAGATGATTTACTAAAAATATACCAACTTAAAGTTCCGGATTTAATAATTGCTATGGCTTATTCTAATTTATTATATAGAAAGTATAATAATGGAGTTATTTCTTATTCTATTAACGTATTTATACCTTTAACTTCATATTGCAGAAATCTGTGCAAATATTGTAATTTTAGAACAGATTATAATGAAAAAATGCCCATATATATATTACCAAATCAAGTAAAATCTATAATAAAAATTGCAGAAGAGAATGGATGTAAAGAAGCTCTATTAACAATGGGTGAAAAGCCTGAAGAAAAATATCCTCAAGTGAAAAAATATCTAAAGGATTTAGGAAACTACGAAACCACCATCGATTACTTAATAGATATATGTAAATTAATTTTAGATAACTCTGGCTTATTACCTCATAGTAATCCCGGAATTATGAGTTATGATGAGCTAAAACGGTTAAAAGAAGTTAATGCTAGTTTAGGGCTTATGCTGGAAAATATTTCACATAGGCTGATGGATGAAGATGGTCCACATGAATTCAGCCCTGGTAAAAACCCTAAATTAAGATTAGAAACAATTGAAAATGCAGGTAAATTAAAAATTCCTTTTACAACAGGAATATTAATTGGAATTGGAGAAACCTATGATGAGATCATCGAATCATTACTTAAAATAGATGAAATAAATACTAAATACGGACATATTCAAGAAATAATCATCCAAGGTTATGCTCCATCTACTAATAATAAAAAGAATCCACCGTATAAACCTCCATCTATTATTAAGATGATTAAAACTATTATTGTAGCTAAATTAATTACTGATATTCCGATTCAAACACCGCCAAACTTATATAGATCATTTCAGAGTATCTTATTAACAGGAATCGATGATTGGGGTGGAATATCTCCTGTTTCACCTGATTATATAAACCCAGCCCATCCATGGCCCTTAATTGAAGAAATTTATGAAAAAACCATTGAAACAGGTTTTTCACTAAGAGAAAGACTCCCAATTTATCCTAAATTTTTATCCAATAAAAAAATGTCAAATGAATATATATCCGAAAAATTACGAAAAAGAATATTCAATCTAATTGATGAAACGGGTTATGTTAAATGAAAAACAATTTTATTATCCATCTTGAAAAAATATTTAAGAATATAGACCCAGTTATTGCTCTAATTTTAGAAAAATCATTAAATAAAAAGGAAATAAGTCAAGCCGAAGCTGAGGAACTGTTAAAAATAACCGGTATTGAATTAAATCTCTTATTTATTATAGCAGATTCCATAAGAGAGGATCTTGTTGGTAATAAAATTACTTTTGTAGTTAATAGAAACATAAATTTTACAAATATTTGCAATACCGAATGTAAGTTTTGTGCTTTCAGTAGAGAGGCTCCTTTTGAATTGGATATTAAAGAAATCGTTAAAAGATCAGTTGAAGCCTGGGAGAATGGCTGTACTGAAGTTTGCATACAAGGTGGAATAAAACCAGGATTAGAAGCTGATTTTTATGAAAAGGTTTTAAGATCAATCAAAGAAAAAGTCCCTAATATTCATATTCATGGTTTCTCACCGATGGAAATTCATAATTTTGCCAGATTAAACAACATTTCTATAAAAGAAGCTTTAATAAGACTGAAAAACGCAGGACTTGATAGTATCCCTGGAACTGCTGCTGAAATACTTGATCAACAGATCCGTGATATTATCTGTCCCAATAAAATTAGTGTAAGTTCTTGGATTGATATTATTAAAACTGCACATAAATTAAAAATACCTACCACTTGTACTATGATGTATGGACATATCGATAAAATTGAGCACCGAGTGAATCATCTTAGAATTCTTCGTGATATCCAAAAAGAGACCATGGGTTTTACTGAATTCGTGCCACTGCCTTTTGTTTATCTAAACACACCAATTTTTCTAGAAAATAATATCGTTAAAGGTTCTACTGGAATTGATGATCTAAAAATATATGCTGTTTCCAGATTATTCTTTCAAGGATTTATTAATAATATTCAAGTTTCATGGGTAAAATTGGGCCCTAAATTCGCTCAATTTGCTTTAACTTGTGGTGCTAACGATTTTGGAGGCACATTATTCGATGAAAATATCTCAAAAAGTGCAGGGGCTTCATTTGGAGAATATCTCCCTGTATCTGATTTTATCAAGTTTATTAAAGATCTAAATAGAGTCCCTGCACAAAGAGATACTTTATATAAAATAATAAAAGTTTATAATTGAATTGATTTGATAAAGAAAATTATTTATATTATATGATAGAATGTATTTGAGATTAAAATTGAAGTTAAAAGATAAATAGATTTAATTTAAAGGAAGTTATACTAGATTTCTTTATCATTCTTATCTATATTGAACATATTTCGTAAGCCCATAATTACGCAAAATATTTCTTACTTCTCTTCGAACATCTGTTATTGTTTGGAAGAAAAATTTATCATCAAGTGTTCTAAATATATGGTATATTTCATCAATGGCAGCTTGAACATCTTGGGCTCGTTCCCAATCTTCATTACGAAGATCTCGTTTTAGCATCTGAAGTCTTTTTATTAATTTACCCAATTTCCTTTTATCCTCATTATAATCATGAAAATAGTCTCTATCTCTTGGAATTTTCAAACACCTTTTTAAAATATTTTATATAATAATACCAATTTAATGTATATTAAATTTTTTAAAGTCTAAATTTGATGATCTTTATAAAAATAAGATTTTATAAGATATAACTTATGTTCATAATTTTTGATTATAATTTATTCAATCAATCAATTTATGACCACAATGCCCACAAAAATTATCATTCTCTTCAACCATTTTACCACAGTTTGGACAAAATCTAGGTCTATACTCACCACTTTCCTTTTTTAACTCTTGGATCTTCTTTTCGATTTGCTCTCTAATCCAAGCACTCCAGTTATCTATTCTATCGGATAAACTTCTCATATCACTTAGCATTTTTTCGCTAATTTTAAAGCTATACATCTTTGTTAATTTTTCTGACATAATCCTCGATACTTAAATAGTAGTTTGAAATTTAAATAATTTAGGAATGATTTGAATGAAATTTATTTAGATTAAATCGGATCTGTGAGATATCAATCATGTAGATAAGGGAAAATTTATTTAATGAATAATGATTTGGATATTATAATTAATTCAATTATGAAATAGTTAGGCTATAAAATATGATAATGCAACATTTGATATTATGAGGAGAATATATTAAATACAGGTTTGATATATATGATAAGAACTGTCTTACAAGAAAAAGTAGGTATTAAATATCCTATTATTCAAGCGGGAATGGGCCCATATTCTACCTTTCATTTATGTGCAGCTGCTGCAAAAGCCGGTGGACTTGGTATTATCTCAACAATAGGAATGGGAGTTGGTCTTTCATCAGCCACCCCAGAAGCAGCCAGCAAAATATTCGGTAAAGGCAGGCCCAAAGATTTAATCAAGGATTCTATCTTTAGAATGGTCGATGAAAAGCTTAAGGATGCACCTGATGCAAAATTTGGAGTAAATATTCCAGTTAGTATGGAATTTATATCTGTAGCTACCAGATTAATGAGAGGAACTATTGAAGCATATAATGAAAGCGAAGAGGTAAGAAAAAAGCTTAAAGTTATTATTACTTCAGCTGGGGATCCTTTACCATTTGCTGTAGATGCAGTTTCAAAAGGTGCTCGCAGGCCCAGAATACCTATAAAAGAGAAACTTCCTGATATTACATGGTGTCATGTCGTACCTTCTGTACAGACAGCTAAAAGAGCCGAAAAAGCCGATGTGGATTTTATCATTGCTTCTGGGAGGGAAGGTGGAGCACATTGTGCTTGGAGAGATGTTTCATCCCTCGTACTAATACCAGAAGTGGTCAAACAGGTAAATAAACCCGTTATAGCAGCAGGTGGTTTCTGTGATGGTGTTAGTCTAGCGACTGCTCTAACAATGGGCGCTGTGGGTATTCAAATGGGCACAAGATGCATTGCTACTCAAGAAAGCGATTTTGAACCAATGTGGAAACAAGCAATTGTTAAAAGAACTGAAGAAGATACTTTAGTTGGAAGAGGACTATTTGGACCTATGAGGTTTTTAAGAAATAGCCAATCACTTAAAATCGTCGATGAAACAATAAAAGGAGCTTCAGATCTATTTAAAGGAATTCCTGTGAATTCTACACCCGAAATAATGAAACTTGAAATGACTGGGCTTGAAAAACTATTCGATGGCGATGAAGATAATTCTGTAATTTTGGGTGGTGTAGTTACAGGACGTATCCATTCAATTCCTACTGTAAAAGAACTTTTCGATTCTATAATGTCTGAAGCTGAAGAAATTATTAAAAATCTTCCAAATAAAGTAATAGCTCAAGAAGTTAAAGCGTAATGAATCTCTAAATAACTATTTGAATATCCAAAATCTTCAATATTTTTTAATTTTTATATATCTGGTTTATTAGAATGAAAAAAGAAGAATTGATTAAAAAAATTGAATCTCGGGATGAAGATATAGTTAAAAAAACTCTTGAGGAGATTGGGAACCTAAATATTAAAGAAGCTATACAGCCAATTATAAATCTTTTAAATAAAACCAGTAGTGAGGAGATTATTGATGCAGCTATCTGGACTCTTTCTAGAATCGCACCATCTAAACAAATAATTCCACTACTTAAATCTGATAATAAATTTATTATTTTATATACTATTGAAACATTGGGCCGGATTGAGGCTAAAGAATCTAGGGCACAACTCAGAGAATTTTTAAAAGATCCTGATGATGAAATCAGAGCGATGGCGACATGGGCTATAGGTAAAATTCAAGATAAAACAAGCTATGAGCCATTATTGGATATACTCAAAAATGATCCAAACCCCGCTGTTAGAAGTAATGCAGCTTGGGCTATTAAGAAATTAAACATTCTTAATTCAATTAAACCCTTAAAAGAATTATACCAAAAAGAAGACGACGAAATGGTTTTATATAATATTCAAGAAGCAATAAAATCGATCGAAGCATATCATGAAACTTTTGCATATACTCCAACTTTTTCCTATAAATGTCCATTTTTTTCAGAACAATGCAGAAATTTAAATATACAAGAGCTTAATTTTGAGGACAAAAATATAATTATTCATATAAATAAAACGGATGAATGTGATAAAGCAAAAATTTGTAATCTGAATATTAAAATCAATAAATAATTTAAAAAACTAATTAATCTCTTTTCTGTATAAATTTCTCAAGCCCCTGTAATATACAGGCAGTTCCTTTGGATTTATAAACCTCTTGTAATTCTTCATAATATGTAGTTCGTCCTCTGCGTGCAGATAAATAGCAGAGTAATACGGCTGCAACAGCTTCACGAGCTTGTTCTGCTGTAAATTTTGGATTTTTATTTTCAATTATGCATTCTGTAAAGTGCTGATCCTCTTTTATTGCTGAAATTGAATAATATTTCGGAAATGGTCCATGCTCTATTTCTGGCTCAAACCAAACTCCACGCTTTTCTCCTAATTCCTCATGGAATGATTGTATTTTTACAGGCTTATTCCACATATGATTCTCCAAAATTGTGCCTTTTGTTCCATATATTTCGATTGAATTTGTGAATTCAGATTTTACTGTAAAACTAACTGCAATTTCAGCTATAGTACCTTTCTTATACTTTGCAAATACCAGTGCATTATCTTCTGCTTTTTCATCTAATTTTGTGCATTGTTTAAATAACCATGAATATGCACTATCTATTCTATCATCCAGTATCCAATTTAAAGTAGCAAATTTATGCACGCCCATATCCATTAGAGATCCACCACCAGCAAGAATCGGGTCGCCCTTCCAGAATCCTCGCTTATTAAGTCCTTCTAATTCGTTGACTCCTTCATATGCTCTGACTAAAAAAATATCGCCAAGTAAACCTTTGTTTACAAAATTAGCTATAAATTCATGTGCTGGTAAAAACCGATGATTCTCTGCAATCATAAATTTTATACCCGCCTTTTTCACCGCTTTAATAATATTATCACAAGCTTCCAAAGTAGTAGCCATAGGTTTTTCACACAATATATGCTTTCCTGCTTCTGCAGCTCTAATTATCAGTTCTTCATGTAAATAATGAGGCACCATAATGAGTACCGCATCAATTTCGCTGTCTAAAAAATTCTGTAAATCACTATACACATTTGCATTGAATGATCTTGCTGCTTTTCTTGCTTTTCTTTCATTTATATCAAAAATCGACTTGACTTTGGCATTCTGCGAATTTTTAAAAAATAATTTATGAAATTGCCACGCTCCGCCTACACCAATGATTCCAAAATTAACTATATCCATGAGGTGTAATTACACGACCAACCTTAAATTTTTAATTATAATCAAATTTTACAAATAAATATAATGTTTCAATCACTAAAATTTTAATATCTCTAAAAGTAATCTTCATAATAATCTTGAATAACACTTCAAATAATATCAAAATTTCTCTATTTTTAATTAATTGAATAAAACACTTAAATATTGTGAAATCAATTAAAAATTTATAATAATTCAATTAATCTCAATAAAATTTTATCAAATAATGGTCCAAATCTAAAAAAAAGAATAATTATTTTATCATCTATTATGTTATCTGTTAATTATCATCTATCAACTATTTTTCCATCGCTTATCATCAATCATTTATTATCCTTCTTCTAAAAAACTTTTATAACATTTACATGAAGAATTTAAAGTATAATGAAAGTTAAACTAACACCTTTCAAATTTACAAAATATTTTGGTAAAAAATCTGAAGTATATAACACATTTCAAACTGAATTTATTAGAATTATTAATGATTATAGTACTAATGATCTATTTTTAGATTTAAAGAAAATTTGGCATAATAAATTTAGGATTCTATATAAACAATCAGATTTAACAAATGAATTATTAGCCAAACATATTTATTTAGTATTATTAGTGGACGCAATAAATCAAGAATTTTTAAATAATGAATTTAAATATGAAAAACTTATTGGAAAGGTATTTTTTCAATTTTGTAAACTCTTTAATATCACTTCCAAATTAATGTGCAATAAAATTAGCTATTATGAAATTGAAAATACTGATATATTCACTAATCTTTATCAAGAAATCATTTCACCATCTATAAGACACTCAATGGGTGAATTCTATACACCACCTAAACTTGCCTCAAAAATGGTCGAAGATGTTTATAATTATGGATATAAAGTATTAGACCCTGCTTGTGGAAGTGGTATATTTCTTGTTGAAATTATTAAAAGAATTTTGAGTCTAAATAATTCTGAGCATAAAATTGAATCATTAAACCAAGTATTTGGAATTGATATTAATCCAATAGCTGTTTTGATTTCAAAAATTAATGTTTTATTACTTATAAGAGGGATAGACTCTTTTAAAATAATTGAACACATTTATCTTGGTAATTCTCTTAATTTGGACCCTAATATCATAAAAGCTATCGGCAAAGTTGATTTATTGATAAGTAATCCCCCTTGGCTAATATTAAGAGATATTGAATCGAATGATTATCAAATGCTCCTTAAAAAAGTATCAATTAAAAACTCTATCAAACCAGAAGCGAAAGATATACCAAACTTAGAAGTTTCTACACTATTTTTTTATGAGATGTCAAGGCTATTCTTAAGATCTATGGGCACTATTTTTTTTATAATGACACCCGGTGTATTAAACGGATCTCATTCCGATAAATTCCGCCAGTTTCATAATTTCGACTCTATTGAAATCTGGAAATTTGAGGATAAATTATTTAATCTCCCAAATATCTGTATAAAGGCTAAATATAAAAAGGGCTCATCAAACCCATATCCTATAAAGTTAAAGATCATTAATAATAATTTTAATATAGCTAAAGAAACATCACTTATTCCTTCCTATACCGAACCTGGTAAAATCAAGAATCTAATTACTATTGAAGATAAAAGAGATTTAATTGATATTAAAAATTCATATTATTATAATAAAATTTTAAAGGGTGCCGATCTTTATCCAAGATCTTTACTATTTGTTGATGTTATTCAATTAAACGGTAATCTCTCATTAATAAAAAGAGATTCCAAAGCAACATCTCGTTCCAAAATAGAATGGGATAATTACCGCTTTGAAAATATCGAAATCGAAAGTCAATACATTTTTAACGTAATAAAATCTGATTTATTAGTCCCATTTTATTATACCGATCTATACAAAATAGTTTTACCTATTGATTCCAATTATAATTTGATCCCCATCAATAAACTCAAGCCAAAAATGCGTAAATTTTACCAAGATATTGATTCCTTTTATAAAGCAAATAAAAAGAAAACCACAAAATTTAATGAACTCTGGGAGAATATTAACTTCCGAAATAAATTAATTAAACAAAATTCAGAAATGTATAAAGTTGTATATAACGAAGCTGGAAACAAATTAAGAGCTGCTGTAATTAAACCAAATATACTTGTTGATTACACACTTTATTACTATCAAACAAATGATATTAATGAATGTTATTATTTATGTAGCATATTAAACTCTGATTTTATTAATAAACAAATAAAAATAATTAAATCTACTCGTCACTTCACAAAAAGACCATTTAAATTCCCAATCCCCAAATATTCAAAACTTAACACTAAACATAACATGTTAAAGGACCTTGCTAAAAAGTGCGAAAAAATTGTAAGGAATAGTCTTAAATCAAATCAAGATTATAATGACGCTCTAAAAAACGAATTAAGTATAATAAATAGACTTGTTAAAGATATTCTTTGTGATAAGAGAAAATTTCTCACTTTTGATGCATCAAATTAATTAATTCGGTCATTAAATATTAAAAATATCAATTTTCTTTTAAAATATCATGTTTCCAATAAAATACCCTAAATAATTTGCGTTCTAAACTATTCTTAGAAGAAATTGATAGCATTTATTCATAGAATTAATTTTATTGTATATTTAAAATCGATGTGCCTTATATTAAAATGGATAATTATACATAAAGAAACTTATACATAATAATATAATAATTAAATTAGAATTAATCCAAAATAAAAGAATATTAATTGAATAAAATTAAACCGAGGGCCCATTATGAATTGGAATCAAAATGAAGGAAAGATTAATGATAACACCTACTTAATCGATTCACTTCTATTTGGTATGGAGAAATCAATGGCTTCTTATCTTATTGTAGGAAAAAAGAAAAAAGTACTGATAGATGCATCTGGAAAAAGCGAGGGAAGAAGAATTGCAAAAAAAGTTTTGAAACTTGGTTTCAAGCCCGATATTCTGATAATTACACATTCACACTGGGACCATGCAGGAGGGATTTCCAGTATAATTAAAAAGATCCCCGATATTGAGATTATGGTTCATGAAGCTGGTGCTGGTGCTCTCTCCGATCCTAATGATTTTAATAAATGGTTTAGCGACTATACACCACAATTAGAGCCTATAACTGAGATAAATAGATTAAAAGACGGTGAGATAATTGATATTGGTGATATTGAATTAGAAATAATAAGTACACCAGGACATACCAATTGTAGCATATGTATATTTGATCGTAAAAATAAGACTTTATTCACGGGAGATTCATTGGGCTATATGCTCACTGAAAAAGTATTTTTTGGTCCGATAATGCCACCTCAATTCTCAGAAAAAAAATTGCTTAAAACCTTTGAGAAAGTAGAAAAAATTGAATATACAAACATTTGTCTGGCACATTTTGGATGTTTAAGCGGAAAATTGGCTACAACGCTCCCAGAATTCGCAAAATCTAACTATTATAAATGGAAAAATTTTTTCATATCTAAATGGAATGAAAAACAAGATCCGATCTTTATCGAAAGTGAATTAAAAAATGAACTAACAAATTTGGAACTTCAAGAGGAGATGGCAATTGAGGTATCAAAAATGTTTGCAGACTGGATATTGAAAGGATTAAAGTCTTCAGAAATAATTTAAAATTTATTTTTTTACACTTTTAATGTGAATTTTCTGGTTTCAACTTATCTTTATGAAATATCGACTTAAATCTTTTTTCTTATTTTCAGTTATTTTTTATGTTTATTATTGTTAGAAATCCGCAATCCTCTTCTACCAACTAAAATTAGAATCAATTAGAGCATTTGTCAGATCAAATTGAAATGGAATTGAAAAATGAATATCG